>DAOQRI010000292.1:0-4333 GCA_035355475.1 Rhodoferax sp.
AGCGAGGACCGGTTTGACCGCATCCGCAGCCAGTGCAGTGAAGCGGCCCTGACCGGGCAGATGCCCGACGGCTTGCGCAAAGACGCGTACGTGGTGCCACTGCTGGTGCAGCGCGCACCCGTGGGTTTTATTTACATCGAGCCTACGCAGGACCTGGACGAGTCAGACCGGAGCCTGATCAGCATGATGGCACAGCAATGCTCCAGCGCTTTGGAAAACCTGCGCCTGCACATTGACCTGACCCAGTCCTACGACCACATGCTGGACATGCTGGCCAAGATTGCGGAGTTCAAGGACAGCACCACTGGCAGCCATATCAACCGCATCGACCACTACACGCGCCTGGTCGCGGCCGAGTTGGGTATGTCGGAAGAAGAGGCCATTCTGTGTGGCAAGGCCAGCCGCCTGCATGACGTCGGCAAGGTGGGCATTCCCGATGCCATTTTGCGCAAACCTGGCAAACTGACCGCGCAAGAGTACGAAGTGGTTCGCTCCCACACGCAAATTGGTGGACGCATTCTGGCCGATGACCGTATTCTGGAAATGGCGTGTGATGTTGCTATGCACCACCATGAGCGCTGGGATGGCTCCGGCTACCCGGAAGGACGGCCCTCGCGCGAGTTCCACATGGTGACGCGCATCGTCAGCGTGATCGACGTGTTTGATGCGCTGGTGAGCCGTCGGCCCTACAAGGAACCATGGGAACCCCTGCGCGCAGCGCAGGAGATCGAAAACGGAGCAGGAACCCAGTTTGACCCCACCGTGGTCCCAGCTTTCCTGAAGCTCTTTCGCAGAGGCAGTTTTGACAGCATCATCCTGGCGGCACAGCAGGCCAGCACTTTTCAAGACCAGGCGATGCAACTCCCTCCCAATGTCTCAGCAACAGGCTCCGCAACAGGTTGATCGAGCTGGTGTGGGTATAGCGACCTCAAACTGGCTGAAAAGCATGTTGCTTTCCAGATGGATGTGGCCGCTGAGGTCGTCATGAAACTGGGCGAGGCCGCTGTAAAGGGCGCGCCATGTATTGCAAGCCCCTTCGGGCGGCGTTGCGTTGTGGGTCAACGCCAGAATTTTGGAGAGCATCGCGCTTTGGTCGTTGTGCGCGGCCCGCAAAGTTGCCATCAGCGGCTGTACTTTGGATCCGTCGCCTGCGATCAGGAGTGGAAACAGCGTGCTCTCTTCCATGTCCATATGGCTCAGTACATGCTGCTCGGTTTGCTCCAGTAGTTCGGCAAGCCCAGCGGGAACATGGGGGTGGTCCCTATGAACCGCTTCAACCCGCCTGGCCATGCGAATCAGCTCTGGTAACTGAATGCGGTGGACTGCATGGTAGCGCTCCAGTATGTGGCTAATCAGCGTGACCGGGTCGGTTGTCTGCGTCACGGTGTCCGACCTTTGAAGGGTTGCCAGTTCATCCACAACCGATTGCGGGTCCAGCCCTTTATCTGCCAGTGCCTGCGCAAGACTGATATGGCCACCGCAGCAGAAGTCCAGCTTCAGCCGACGCAAAACCGCTGTGGACCCTGGAATGTGGATCGCAATTTGGCCGACGGGTTGCTCTGCAGTCAAAACAAAATGTTCTGCTTGGGCGCTTGGTAAACGGGCATTCATGGTGGGCTTTCCTTAAACATTCATTTATTGTGAATGTATTTTAACGCATGCTCACCCAAGACCCAAACGCAGGGCTTCTCAATACGGCTTCGAGCACAGCACTCTCAGTGGTCGAGCATTGCCCTTTTTGGGGTAAGGTTCGTGTTCAGGGACTGAAATGAACAATAACAACCTCTCCGAGAGCGACATCAGCGACAAATTCATCCGGCCAGCCATCGTGCAGGCTGGCTGGAACACGCTCGACCAAATCTACGCGCAATACCCTCTGCGCGCCGGGCGTGTGGTGGTGCGCGGCAAGACTGCCAAGCGCGACCCGTCCACCGTGTTGCGCGCTGACTACGCGTTGTTCTACAAGCCCAACATCCCGCTGGCGGTGGTGGAGGCCAAAAAGTCCCGACTCTCGGTGCAGGCGGGCATGCAGCAAGCCATTCACTACGCCGAGCTGCTTGACGTGCCGTTCAGTTTTGCCAGCAATGGCGAAGGCTTTGTGTTTCGCGACGCCACGCTGTCTACTGGCGTGCTGGAACAAACCCTCACGCTCGACCAGTTCCCCTCGCCGCAAGAATTGTGGGAACGCTATTGCAAATGGAAAGGCTGGAGCACGCAAGTACAAAGCGTCGCCGGGTTTGACTACGCCCTCGCTACCACCGCCAAGACCCCACGCTACTACCAGCTCAATGCCATCAACCGCACGGTCGAGGCCATTGCCGCCGGACAAAACCGCGTGCTCTTGGTCATGGCTACGGGCACCGGCAAAACCTACACCGCGTTCCAGATCATCCACCGCCTGTGGAAGTCGCCCTGGCGGGCCGACAAGCCTGGCGGCCAGAAGCGCATCCTGTTTCTGGCCGACCGCAACATCCTGATTGACCAAACCATGGTCAACGACTTCCGCCCCTTCAAGGGCGCCATGGCCAAGCTGAGCCCCAACGCGAAGGGTATTGAGCGCATCAATGCGCAAGGCCAGATCGAGGTGGAAGAGGTGGATTTGGCCGTCAACAGAACCACCAAACTGGTGGACAAGAGCTACGAGATTTATCTCTCGCTTTACCAGGCCGTGAGCGGCACTGACGAAGCGCAAAACATCTACAAACAGTTCAGCCCTAACTTCTTCGACCTGATCGTGGTGGACGAGTGCCACAGGGGCAGCGCTGATGAAGACTCCGCCTGGCGCGAAATCCTCACCTACTTCAGCAGTGCCACCCAGTTAGGCCTGACCGCCACGCCCAAGGAAACCAAAGAGATATCGAACAGCGACTACTTCGGCGACCCCATCTACACCTACAGCCTCAAGCAAGGCATTGAAGACGGCTACCTCGCGCCCTACAAAGTGATTCGCGTCGATCTGGACAAAGACGCCTTTGGCTGGCGCCCCACAGAGGGCATGACCGACAAGCATGGCAACCTGATTGAAGACCGCATCTACACCGGCGCGGACATGAACCGCAAGCTGGTGCTGGAGAAACGCGACGAAGCGGTAGCCGCCAAGATCACCGAATACCTGAAAGCCACCGACCGCTACGCCAAGACCATCGTCTTTTGCGAAGACATAGACCACGCCGCCCGCATGCGCCAGGCGCTGAGCAATGCCAATGCCGACATCTGCGCTACCCACCCCAAATACGTGGTCCAGATCACCGGTGACAACCCCGAAGGCAAACGCGAGCTGGACAACTTCATCGACCCCGAGAAGACCTACCCGGTGATTGCCACCACCTCCAAGCTCATGAGCACCGGAGTGGACGCGCAAACCTGCAAGCTCATCGTGCTGGACCAAAACATCAAGTCCATGACGCTGTTCAAGCAGATCATCGGCCGTGGCACCCGCCTGCGCGAGGACTTGGGCAAGACCTGGTTCACCATCCTCGATTTCAAGCGCGCCACGGAGCTGTTTGCCGACAAAGACTTTGACGGCGAGCCGGTGCAGATTTACGAGCCCAAGGCCGGTCAGCCCATTGCTCCACCAGACACGCCGCCGCATGCATCCCCTGGTGCGCCGGGCGACGCTGGCTCTGGCGATCTGCCGCCGCTAGGCCCTTTCGCCCCTGGCAGTGATGAGCCAAAAAAATACGTGGTCGGCGGCATGGTCACCGTCGCCGTGGCACGCGAGCGCGTGCAGTACCTCAACGCCCAGGGCAAGCTCATCACCGAGAGCCTGCGCGACTACACCCGCATCAACCTCACCAAGCAATACGACTCGCTGGACAAATTCCTGCAGGCGTGGAATGACGCCGACCGCAAGGCGGCGCTGCTGCAAGAGCTGGAAAGTCAGGGCGTCCTGATTGAGGCGCTGGCCGAAGAACTGGCCAGCACCGGCCTCACCAACCTGGACCCGTTTGATCTGCTGCTGCATGTGGCCTACAACATGCCGCCACTCACCCGGCGCGAGCGCGCCAGCCGCGTCAAAAAGCGCAATGTGTTCACCCAATACGGCCCCGTAGCCCGCAAAGTCATCGACGCGCTGCTGGACAAATACGCTGATGAGGGCATTGCTACCATCGAGGCCGACACGGTTTTCAACGTCCAGCCCTTTACCGACATTGGCCGCCCCGCTGAAATCATCAGAAGCTTTGGCGGTCGCCCCCAATACCTGGACGCCCTGCAAACCTTGGAACGCGAGCTGTACGCCATAAATGCTACGTAATTGATAGCTGCTTGCGCATATTTCACGAGGGCTAGAGCCCTATTTCATTCATAAGAACCTAGAAACTGCATGTCCAAC
>DAOQRI010000293.1:0-4326 GCA_035355475.1 Rhodoferax sp.
CAAGGCCTGCAAGAACGGCGTGGAGCGCAGCCACATCATCCCGTTTGCGGTCGATGGCTCGATTTTGCTGGAGGTCTACGTGCACGACGGAATCGGCACGATGGTGGTGGATGAAAAGTTGGAGAGTCTGCGCGAGGCCACCGTGGACGATGTGGGCGGCATCCTGCAACTGATTGAGCCGTTTGAGCGGGACGGCACCCTGGTCAAGCGCAGCCGCACTGAAATCGAGCGCGATGTTGGCAACTACACCGTAATAGAGCACGATGGTGTGATCTTTGCCTGTGCGGCCCTTTACCCTTACCCGGAAGGCCGCACGGCCGAAATGGCCGCACTCACAGTGTCGCCCGATGTGCAGGGCCAAGGCGACGGGGAGCGGGTGCTCAAACGTGTCGAGCAGCGTGCCAAAGCCGCAGGACTGGACAGTATCTTTGTTCTGACTACCCGCACTACGCATTGGTTTCTCAAGCGCGGTTTTGCCCTGGTTGACCCGGACTGGCTGCCAGAAGCCCGCAAACGAAAGTACAACTGGGACCGCAAGAGCCAGGTTTTGGTGAAGAAGCTCGGTTGAAGCGGCAAACCGAATAAGATTCAAGCCATGGGTTCCTGGTGGGGCCCCTTTTTCATTTACACAGAGGTTTTTATGGCACGCACCGTTAACTGCATCAAGCTGGGCAAAGAAGCCGAAGGCATGGACTTTCCGCCCTATCCCGGAGACCTGGGGAAGCGCATCTGGGAAAACGTAAGCAAAGAAGCATGGGCTGCCTGGCTGAAGCACCAGACCATGTTGGTCAATGAAAACCGCTTGAACCTGGCCGACGCCCGTGCACGCCAATACCTGGCGCGGCAAATGGAGAACCATTTCTTCGGTTCTGGCGCGGACGCCGCCCAAGGGTACGTACCACCAGCCGCCTGAACTGGCAACGGGCTCCGCTTGCCGACCAGACAACTTGCGAGCGCCAGCCTGCAATGCTGCGGGCTTCCTGCAGCGTGGGCCGATCAGCAAGCGTGGACCGTTCTGGACACCGAGTTTCGTGACGGAAGCCGATTCCTGGAAACATGGGCCGCCTGGGGCGCCGATCCGCGGCGTTCGCGCATGCTGCACTACGTGGCCATTGCAACCCGTGCGATCAGCTTTGTGTCCAACGGCGTGTTGGCTCAAGAACTGACGGCGCAATGCGATGATCTTGAATCTGGCTTTCGCCGGATTCTCCTAGAGCACGGAGCGGTTTCCCTGACCCTGTGCATCGGTCCGGTGGAAGCCATGTTGGGTGAGCATGTCTTTTTGGCAGATACCCTGTATGGAAGTGTTCCAAGCACCAAGTGGGCGGCGCAACTTTTCGCACGCCGCTGTAGACGCGGCGCGCGTTTCTGTTTGTCATTGCCAAGCACCGGAATTGCCGGGGACGAATCCACTCAGCAACCCGCCACGCTGCTGCGAGGCGCAGGATTCCAACTGGACACGCCTGCAGACAGCACATCGACTTGTAACGGGCTCTTTGATCCCCAATGGGAAATACCGATGCGACGCAACCCGGCGCGCATTGCTGCGCCGATTCCCGCTCGCTGCGCCATCATTGGTGCCGGGATTGCAGGAGCCGGCGTGGCACATGCCATGGCTTTGCGGGGATGGCAGGTAACCGTCATAGACCAGGAAGCGGCCCCGGCCCGTGGCGCTTCAAGTTTGCCGGCAGGTCTGGCAGTTCCCCACGTGTCGGCAGACGAAAGTCCGCGGTCGCGCATCACCCGCAGAGGCATCCGCCTCATGGCACAGCACGCCAGTCGACTTCTGGAAAAAGGACAAGACTGGGACCCAAGCGGCGTACTGGAGCGCAGACCCGACGGTTCGACACGGCTGCACCCGCACGCGGCGTGGGTCAAGCCGCATCGGTTGGTTCAAGCCTGGCTCGCTCGTGAGGGCATAACTTTTGTTGGCAACACCAAGATTGCCACGTTGCAGCGATCGGAGGGCCTTTGGTCGCTGCTAGATATGCAAGGTCAGGAGATAGGCAAGTTTGAAGTGGTGGTGGTGGCCAATGCAATGGGGTGTGCGACGTTGCTGAAGAACTGTGATCACATGGACCAGCCCTCCTACGCCGATGTGCTCGACAAAATGCGGGCGTTGCAGGCCATTCACGGCACATTGAGTCACGGCCGCTACCAGGAAGCGATTCCTGACTTGCCCGCAATGCCGGTCAATGGAAATGGCTGCTTCATCCCCCATGTGCCAGACGGAGAGGGTGAGCAGTGGTGTGCCGGTTCGACTTTTGAGCCGGATCAATTAGCCGCCGCAGATCTCTGGGGTCAGCATGCATCCAATATGGGCCGGTTACAACACCTGCTCCCTGCCAATGGGCATGAGTTGGCTCAGACGCTGGACCGCGGACCAATCTCACTCTGGTCATCAACCCGTTGCGTCACGCATGACCGCCTGCCATTGGTCGGACCCGTCGGAGACGACACGCACGACGGTCTCTGGCTGTGTATCGGCATGGGGGCAAGAGGGTTGAGCTTCGCTGCATTGTGTGCCGAACTGCTGGTAGCGCGCTTGTGTGCCGAACCCATGCCCGTGGAATTCAGTCTTTCACGCAGTCTGGATGCCAACCGGGTGCGACGCAAACGCAAAGGACGTGACTCCGCGCACCCCGCAGGCTAAATTTTTTGCAGCAAACCCAACACCTGGGGCGGATTGAAAGGTATCTCCAGCAGGCCCAGGCACCCATTGTGTTCCGCCTGCTCCATGATCAGCCACGACGGCTTTTCCGTCGCCACGATCACCGCGTGGGGCGGGTTAGGCATGCTATGGAATGCCTGCACCAGGGACCATGGATCCGCATCGTCCAATTGCAGGCTGATGATCACTGCCGCGTAGTTGCGGGTGTTGACATAGGGCCCGGCGAGCTCTGCGTTTTGCGCCTCGTCGACATCTGTCAAACCCGCCAGGGCCAAACGGGCACGCAGATACATGCGCTCCTCGGGTTTCATGCCAATCAATAGCGTCTCCCGGCGACCAGGCGGAACGTTGCTGGCGCCCAATTCATCAAGACCGCTATCCGCCTCAAGAAAGGCCTGGGAAACAAACAGACTATCGAGCACCTGCACCATCACATTCCAGTCCACCGGGCGTTGGAAACTGCGCCAGCCAATGTCGTGAGGCTTATTGCCAACCGCTATCACTTTATGGTGCGGGTTGAAAGTCGGGGAAGCCAATTCGACTTCCGCTTCATGGCAATCCAGATCAATCAAGGACACATGGGGCGGACAGGGCAACTCAGGTGTCCACAAGTTGTACGACGGCGCATGCCGAACCGACAACCGAAAAAGCGTGTTGATTGAGTGTCGCTCAACACCGCTAAAACCGACTACTTTGACCCAAATGCTGGACGCCATTCAACAAACCCTTACTGGTTGGCTGCAGCCGGACGGCGGTTGCGAACATAGGCATCCTGGGGTTGGAAGTTCTTGCCATCCGCATAACGCCACTGCACCATCGTTCCTTTTTGGCCACGCAAATCCAGTTTACCGACAAACGCACCCATGGTGGATTGTTGATCGATGGTGCGAAATTCCGCTGGACCAAACGGTGTGGAGAATTTCAGACCACGCATGGCGACCACCAGTTTCTCGTTGTCGGTGCTCCGGGCTTTGGTGACGGCGGCAAAAATAGCCTGCATCGTCGCGTACCCCACAACCGACCCCACCTTCGGGTTCTCGTTGAATTTCTTGTAGTAGTTGGCCGCAAATGATGCATGTTCGGGCGTATCGATCTGGTCCCAGGGGTAACCGGTCACGATCCAGCCTTTGGGTGTCTCGTCTTTCAGCACATCCAGGTATTCCGGCTCACCTGAGAGCATGGACACCACTGGCATTTTCGGGAATACATTGCGCTGGTTGCCTTCGCGCACCAATTTGGCCAGATCGGCGCCAAACGTCACATTGAAGATCGCGTCTGGCTTGGCCTGTGTAACGGCTTGCAGGGTGGTTCCGGCATCCAGTTTGCCCAGTACGGGCCACTGCTCGGCCACAAACTCAACATCGGGCCTACGCGCCTTGAGAAGTTCCTTGAAGCTGGCCACTGCACTTTGTCCATACTCGTAGTTCGGGGCGATGGTGGCCCACCGTTTGGCTGGCAACTTGGCCGCTTCCTCAACCAGCATGGCAGCCTGCATATAGGTGCTGGGGCGCAAACGGAAGGTGTAGCGGTTGCCCTTATCCCATACCAGGGCATCGCTCAAAGGCTCGCTGGCGACGAACAAGCGCTTGTTCTTCAATGCGTAGTCGGCCAGGGCCAGACCAACATTGGACAAGAATCCCCCAGCCAGGACATCT
>DAOQRI010000294.1:0-4325 GCA_035355475.1 Rhodoferax sp.
CCGACGACCAGCCCGACACCGGCTGCGATGCCGATGGACTTCCAGGGGTTTTCATGGACGAATTCGTCCGTCGCGTGTCCTGCGGCCTTGACCTTCGCAACGGCTACTTCCTGCAAGTGAACCAGGTCAGCCTTGGCCTGGTTCAGCCTGGCCTGCACCCGGCTGCGCACATCGGCGGCGCCTTCGCCTGCCTCGTCCGCCGTCATGCGAAGCAATTCTTCGGCGTCAGAAATCACCACACGCAGGTCGCTCATCAATTTGTCCCGGTGCACAGTCGTCGCGGTGTCCATGGCAATCCTCCATTGGGTTAAAAGTTCAAACCCATAGGGTAGTCACGCGTTCGGTTGCCAGATTGACAAAAGTCAAGAAGTGCCACTCGACGAGACTGACAGACGCGTCATCAGCCTGGTTATGTTGCAACCAGAAAGATTCATGACTCCAGGTGAGAGTCAGTCGGCCGTTAGAATTTCCCGAACAAGGGAGAGCTTCAATTGAGCCAAACACCACAGCCACGCGTATGGTCCGCGAAGGATTCTGCGCACCTCGCGCAAACGATTGTCCAGAACGTAGAAAAGGTTCTCGAAGGCAAACACCAACAAGTCGAGTTGGCTCTGGCAGCGGTTGTTGCGGGTGGGCACCTGCTGATCGAAGACGTGCCCGGCCTGGGTAAAACCATGCTGGCCCGGGCGCTGGCGGTATCCGTTGGCCTGTCATTCAAGCGCATCCAGTTCACCGCTGACCTGATGCCATCGGACATCGTGGGTGGGCCGGTTTACAACCCAAAAGACGGAAGTTTTGTTCTGCGCCCCGGTCCGGTATTTGCCAACATCGTACTGGCCGATGAAATCAACCGCGCCAATCCCCGGGCTCAGTCGGCCTTGCTGGAATGCATGGAGGAAGGGCAAATGACGCTTGACGGGCAGACCATTCCGTTGCCAGCTCCGTTTGCTGTGCTGGCCACGCAAAACCCAATCGACATGGCTGGAACCTACCCGCTGCCTGAAGCGCAGCTGGACCGGTTTCTCATTCGTCTGTCTCTGGGGTATCCAGACGCGGCGACAGAAGCCGGCTTGATTACCACGCAGCAGTTCTCGCACCCTATCAGCCGCCTGCATGCGGTTTGTGAGTCGGGCCAGTTTGCACAGCTGGTAGCGGGTGCCCGGGATGTCACCATCACGCCGGAGATCGCCAACTTCATGGCGTCCATCGTGGCAGCAACGCGGAAACACCCCGCCATCCGTTTCGGTGCCAGTCCGCGGGGTACGTTGGGACTTGCCCGCATGGCGCGTGCGCTGAGTTGCATTCGCGGGCTCTCCTATGTGGACCCGGCCGTTGTGCGCGAAGTTGCCGTGCCGGTGCTGGCGCATCGCATCATCGTTCAAACCCAGGGTGCCCAGCCAAAACCTGCCGCGGCCCTGATTCAGGACATCTTGCTGTCTCAGCGTACGCCGCAATAGGCTGATCCATGGAACGATGGTTGTCCAAGTCCCGGGTTCTGCTTGGCTTGTGCGGGGTATTGCTTGTCGCTGCCCTGAACCGCCAAGACCCCATGGTGTACGGGATGTTCCTGTTCCTCGCGGTCGTGAGCTTCCTGGGCTTCCTGCTGCCCTGGCTTTCCTTGCGGTCGATGACCGTGCGCCTTGAATCTCCAGAGGCCATGGAAGTCGTGGAAGGTACAGGTTGCGACCTGAACATACTGATCGAGAGAACCGTTCCATGGCCAGCCTTCATGGTGGCCATTGAGACCGAGTGGGAATGGGCGTCGCATCGCATCGTGCTCAGCCAGACCGTGCCCGTTATCCGGGCTGGCCGTGCGCCCAATCTGGGTCGCCTGGTCCAGTTTCCATGTAGAGGACATTACGAGCTCATGGCCGTGCGGCTTTCAAGCGGTTTCCCCCTGGGCCTGATTCGTGCTCATCACACCATGTCACGACCCAAAGTCCACTTGCGCGTGCTGCCGCAGGCGCAGCTTGTGCGCTGGCCGCTGCCTTGGGATGTCGCTGAAGACCCATTGGGTGAGTTGACCACGCGCAGGATGGGCCAGTCTTTTGAGCTGGGCATGTTGCGCCCCTATCAGCACGGTGAATCTGTTGGCAGGGTGAGCTGGCGTGCTTCCGCGCGCGTGGGTGAGCTGGTCATTCAGCATTTTCAGCAAAGCGGTTCCATTCGCCTGCGCGTAGTGGTGGAAGTTCCGCGTGAGCCATCACTGGGAAACCCCGACAGCGCAGGCGAACAAGCCCTTCGCCTGGCTGCGGGTGTGTGTGATGCCGCGCTTGAGAATGGGGCGCAATTATTTGTCTATCTGGAGCAAAACGCAGCGCCTCTGCGAGAGGGTGTGTCGGTCAGGCGCGCACTGGCAGGGGCCCTGCCTTCGGAAGCAGGGGTTTTTCCGGCCATCGCGCGGGTTGCAGGTGATACGGCGCCGGGTGAGCAAGTCGCCGTGGTGGTGAGCAGTTCATGCCCCGAAGGTGAACTGAAGGCGTCTTTGTCAGTGTTGGCGGCGCAGGGTTGCAGGGTCATTGTCTGCATTGCGCAGGGGCGGCGCTCGATCCCTCCAGAGATGGCGCAGGCGCGCAAACTGCAGCAGGCTGTTGAGCAGGCTGGCTTCGCCACATTCATGGAGGCAGCATGAAGGCGACGCGGACCGCTCCAATACAGGCTGATACATCTTCCCCGCTGAACAGCCGGGCGGTTGTTGCACTGACCGGCATGAGTTACCTCTTTGTCGGGCTGGGGTTCTCTTACCTGGACAGACGTTTCGACTCGTTTGGCCTGGAGGGCTTCTTGTGGTTTACCTGGGCGCTTTTGGGGTTCGGCGCAGGAACCTTGCATGTGAACAAGCCAGCTGCATTCGGTCAAACCCAGTGGGTGGTACTTGGCTGGCTGGGTTTTGTGCTCGCTGTGTTTCCCGGCTTTGCCATGTTCAACCTGCTCCGGTGGGCAAGCCTGACGCTGATGATCGTCCTGGGGGCGCGTGCGGCCATTCTAAAAACGCGACGTGACTTTTACATGACCTTGATAGTCGTTTTTGTCGTGAGCCTGATGGTCGGCACGCACGGCAATGCCGACTGGACCTTGTGGTTCTATCTGGGCCCGGCCTGGGTCTGTGGCGGATTGGCATTGGCCTGGGAGCACGCCATCGGCGTACCCATTTCACGATGGACCAAGATGTCCATGACACTGGGGTTCATCAGTATTTCCCTCCTGTTGACAGTGGTGCTCTTCTTCTTTGCACCCAGGCCGGCGATTCTGGGATTTGGTTTTCTGCCCCCTGGGACGGACACGCCGGGGCTGTTTCAACAATCCGCGGGTGAGGGAGGTGGCAGACAAGCCAAAGGCAACAATGGCTCATCAGGACCTGGAACAGGTGCGGGGCAGGGAGGTGCGGGCGGGTTGCAGCAAAGCGAGTGGGCGCAAAAGTGGAATGCCATGCTCAAGAGCATGCGCAAATCAATCGCCGATCGCTTCATTCCGCAATGGCAGCGTGGCCTCATGGAGAAATTGCTCAATGCGGTGCAATTACTTGTTGACCTGTTAACCGGCCAGCCGGCTGCGTCTGGTGGGGCGACCGGAGAAGATGGGCAGCCTCAGGAACAGCGTGAGCGTTTGACGTTCAAAGTGAACTGGCTGGTGCTTCTGGCCCTGTTGCTGGCGGGATACCTCCTGTGGCGGCGCAGGTATCGCCTGGGCGTGAGCATGGCACTGGGGTTTTCAGGGTTGCTGGCAGCGCGTTTCCCGGCACAGTCCATGCGCTTGTCTGCGCAGGCCATGAAGTGGTGCCTGCACGTTCAAGGGCACAAGAGAGGCCCGGGTCAATCAGTGCGTGAGCACTGGGTGGCTGCCGCCAGCATTGCACCACTTGCCAGGCGCTGGCTGGGGTATGCGGTGGAAACCTACTGTGAAACGCGATTTGGCGGCGTGCCAGCCAGTCAGCAGCATGCGCTCGGCATGCATAAGGCCGTGCAGGGCGCGTGCGACATCATGTTGGGAGCTGCTCCCGAGTTGAGCAGGTAAACATATGAACCAGGACCTTCCCAAGTGGGTGAAGATTGTCGGCGGCATCGTGATCGGCGTGTTTGCGCTACTTGTCTTCTCCAATTACGACCGCATGCACGTGTATGGAACCTACCTGCGCGAAAAATCCCCAGAGATAACCACCCGTCTGATGGATCTTTCTGTGGAGATGGATGAGGCCGCGATTCGCAGGCACTTCGAAGGCGTGCCACTCAACTGCATCGGCCAGTGGCCCGGTGGCGACAACCTGGGCGACCGCGTTTGTTATGCCGCCGTCGACAAGGCTGACGGTGACGCGGCGCTGACGCTCG
>DAOQRI010000295.1:0-4324 GCA_035355475.1 Rhodoferax sp.
GCGTCAAGCGAAACAGCGTGCAGGCCATGTTGAGCATCAGCAGCAATGAGGTGCTGGGGGAACTGCCCGGGTTGCTGTCGGTCGAAATCGCCATCGGGATGCGGTGCTCTCGCAGCAAGGTGATGGGTGGCACTTTGGTTTCCCGTAAAAAGTAAAAAGCACCTGGCAGCAGCACGGCGACCGACCCCGCGCGTGCCATGGCCTCTGCACCCTCGGGCGACAACCATTCGAGGTGGTCACAGCTCAGCGCGCCATAACGCGCAGCCAGCGCTGCACCACCACTGTCACTGAGTTGCTCGGCATGCAGCTTGACCGGCAAGCCCAATGCCTGTGCGGCGGCAAACACCCGCTCCATCTGCGCCGTGCTAAACGCAATGCGTTCACAAAATCCGTCCACCGCATTGACCAGTCCTTCGCAGTGAAGCACGGACAGCATTTGCAGCACCGCATCGACATAGTCATCAGTCCGACCGGCAAACTCTGGCGGCACGGCATGCGCACCCAAAAACGTCTTGCGCACGTCCACCGGCAGCGCGCGGCCCAGGGCCTGCGCCACCGCGAGAGATTTGCGTTCATGATCCAGGCTCAATCCGTAGCCGGACTTGATTTCGACCGTGGTCACCCCTTCGGACAGCAAGCGCCGCAGACGTTTCTCAGCGCGCTGGTACAACTCGGCAGCGGACGCGCTGCGCGTGGCGGCTACCGTGGAGGCAATGCCGCCACCGGCCCGGGCAATGTCTTCATAGCTGGCGCCTTGCAGACGCAACTCAAACTCATGCGCACGATCACCGCCATACACCAGATGGGTATGGCAATCGATCAGGCCAGGGGTGATGAGCATGTCGCCTGCGTCATGCTGCTGCGTGCAGCGTGCCAGCAAGTCCGCAGGTAACTCGGCGCGCGGCCCGACCCAGGCGAGGTGCTCGCCCTCTACCACCAGGGCAGCATCGTCAATCAGCCCATAGGGCTGCGGCGCATTGGCTACCAATGTAGCAGCGCGGCAGTGGGTCCAGAGCGTGAGGGTCATGCGGGTATCTCCATCCAAAGGGCGTTCTCGGAAACGACTTCCACACGGGTACCGGCTGGCAGGCTGGCCCAGGCCAGTGACTGCGGTACCAGTCGTACCGATTTAGAGCCAAATTGCACTGTGGCCACCGTATTCATTGCGTAGACAGCTATTGTTTTGGGAGCATCCAGAACGCAATTGTTCGGCGAATGGATGCGCAACATGCGCGCGGGCGTGCTGCCTCGACGCACCATGAGGTTGAAGTCCTCCGTCCGTCCGTCGACCAGGGAGCAATCCGTCGTCGCACCACCATCAAAGTAAAACGGAGCGCTGGCTTGTGTGATGCGGTGTACTTCCCTTTTCACCTCACTCTGCACATCCAACAGCACGCCAGCGCCCTCCAGCACGGCAAACCAGCGGTCTATGCCATCAAAACGCGAGAACGGGCCGCTGGCTTCCACCTCGGCCACCGACATGCGCCAATGCCAATCGCCATGTGCAGGACTCACCGCCAGTTCGCGCGTGACACCGCCGCCGTTGCGCCACGGCACGGGAGCCACATCGCTCAAGTGCACCAGATTCCAGTTCATGCTTGAAACTTTCCTGCAAAGCTGTAGCGCGAGCCGGGGTACACCAGCCGCACCACGCTGGCCACATGGGGACCGCTGACGGTACGGCGCACCATGGCCAGGCAGGCTTCGCGTACCGTGATATCCAGGTATTTCGCTTGTCCTACAGAGGGCAGACAGGCTTCAATGGAATAGCTCGCTTCGGTGAGCGGAGCCTCCTTCAAGAGATAGCGGGTGGGTGTCGTCGTGATGAAATTAGTTTTGAGGTAATCGGGGGCCACCGCTGGATTGACGTACCGGTCCTCGTACTGAATGGGCACACCGTTTTCCATATGCACCAGTACCGTGTGAAACACGGTGGCACCAGTTGGCAAACCCAGCGAGTGCGCCACGTCAGCGTCGGTCTTTTCCGCTTGTGATAACAGCAGGCGCGCGCTGTGTACATGGCCACGCTCCAGCACTTCCTCCTGAATATCCCGGATGGTCAGATTCGACGCAATGCGGTGCAGCTCGGCCACAAATGTGCCCAAACCTTGCACGCGGCGCACCATACCTTCGGCACTGAGCTCGCTCAGAGCCCGATTGACCGTCATACGACTGATGCCGAACTGTTGCATCAGCGTGGCCTCGCTGGGCACCAGATCACCGGGGCGCCATTCGCCGGAACTGATGTGCTGTTGGATGAACTCTTTGACCTGAAGGTATGCGGGTTTCATGCCGCGAATTCTAATCACATTGTTTTAAGTTGTATAGACAAGTATTTTTAAATCACAGAAAAAATCCCAAATTGCATCGTCTGCGTGATTGCATTAATTCAAGGGAAAACCCTAGGAAATTCCCCCTTGCATTAACTTGTATAGACAAGTATATTTCATTCACCTTGGTACTTATCCCGGGACACCTCTTTCGTTTCATCCACAGGAGTAACTCAGCATGAATCAGCCTTCTTCCAAGCTCAATACCGCCCAGTCCCTGCTTCTGGCAATGGCCGTTTTGGGCACCTCTGGTGCAGCCCTTGCCGACATCAAAGTGGGCATTACCGTGCCATCCACCGGTTTCGCGGCGGCAGACGGCAAATCGGCACTCGATGGTGCCAAGCTGGCGGTGGCCCAAGCCAATGCCAAGGGTGGTGTCAAGGGCGAAAAAATTGAGCTGGTGGTGTACGACGACCAAGCTTCCCCCAAGGAAGCGGTACCCGCTGCCACCAAGCTGGTAGAAAAAGACAAGGTCGTTGCAGCCATTGGCGGCAGCTACTCGGGTGCCACGCGTGCGTCGGCTTCGGTGTTTCAAGCTGCCCAGGTGCCTTATGCCGTGGCGTATGCCATTCACCCTGACATCACCAAAACCGGAGACTTCATGTTCCGCGTATCGGCCATGGGCGAGGTGCAGGGCCGCGCTGGGGCAAAACTGGTCAACGAACTGGGCAAGAAAAATGTAGCCCTCATCAACATCAAAAACGACTTTGGCCAATCTCTCGCCGCAGGCTTCAAGGAAGGCGCTGCCAAATTCGGTTTGAACATTGTGGGTGAGCATGAGTACAGCCTGCAAGACCGCCAGTTTGGTGCGCTGGTTGCCAACGTGAAATCGCAAAACCCAGAAGTCATCTACGCCAGTGGCTACTTCTATACCGCAGGTCCGCTGGTGAACCAGTTGCGCGCCGCCGGTGTGACCGCCACCATCATCGGACAAGAAGGCTATGACTCCGACAAATTCATGGAGATTGCCGGCCCTGCCTCTGAAGGCGTACTGGTCACCACCTCACTGGACCGCGACTCTGCCAACCCCGCTACAAAAACCTTCCTGGCCGACTACAAGACTGCCTACAACACGGGCGCAGACATGGTGGCTGCTGCCACCTACACCGCAACCCAAGTGGTGATTGATGGTTTGAACAAGACTGGCGGCAAAGGCGGCCCTGCGCTGCGTGACGCCATGGCGGCAGGCACCTATGACTCGCCCATTGGCAAGCTAAGCTTCAACGATCTGCATGAGGTCAAGAAAGACATTCAGGTGCAAATCGTGAAAGACAAGGCGTTCCGTCGTCACTCCATCATTTCTGACGCGGTGTTGTTGGCCCCTCCTTCCAAGACCTCCAAGTAAACGGCACGAAACACTGGCATACGCCCAACAAAAGCACGACTATGTTCTTCCTTGAACTCATCGCCCAAAGCCTGGTGCAGGGCAGTATCTACGCGCTCATTGCACTGGGGCTGACGCTGGTGTATGGTTTGTTGCGCATCTTGCATGTGGCGCACGCCAGCCTGTTCACGCTGGGTGCCTACGTGGGCGTGCTGACCTACAACGCGACGGGCAGCCTCGCGCTTACCCTGCTGGCGGCGATGCTGGTGTCGGGTCTGTCGGGTGTAGCTATGTTCCGCCTGGCCTACAAGCCGCTGCTCAAGCAACCGCCGCATGTGGCATTGATAGCGTCCATCGGGCTCTTCATTGCCGCAGAGGAGTGCTTTCGCATTGCCTTTGGCGCGTCGGGCTTGTCGTTCACCAACACGCCGCTGCAAGGCCAGGTGCGTATTGGTGGCCTGCAGTTCAAGGAGGCCGAAATTGCCGTGATGCTGGGCGCAGCTCTCATCCTCGGGGTGTTGGCGTGGCTGCAGTCCCACACACGCGTGGGCATTGCCTGCCAGGCCACGGTGTCCGACCCGCAAATGGCCGAGTCCTTTGGCATCACGCTCAACACGGTGCGCGACCTGAACTTTCTGGTGGGCTCGGCGCTGGCGGGCTTTGCCGGCGT
>DAOQRI010000296.1:0-4320 GCA_035355475.1 Rhodoferax sp.
GCCATGGGTGTGCACTACATCATGACCAAAACCGGCAAAGAGGCCTGGGAGCGACTGCAGTCGCTGTCCGACGATGCCGTTGCGGCGGGCCAATCTGTCCATGACCGGGTTGCGGTGGTGCTGACCGACCTTGAGATGCCCGAGATGGACGGCTTCACCCTGACCCGGTTGATCAAGCAGGATGCGCGTTTCAAAGGCATACCTGTGGTGATTCACTCGTCCCTGACCGGCACAACCAATGAAAACCACGTACGCAATGTAGGAGCCAACGCCTACGTCGCCAAGTTTGCGCCGCGCGAGTTGGCCGCAACGATTCGCCGTGTATTGGCGCAACACTGACCATGGCCGCTCTTCCATTCAGTGACCTCGAATTCAGAAAAATCGCCAGCATCATGTACGAGGCAGCGGGGCTGTCGTACAACGATTCAAAGAAATCATTGATCCAATCGCGTTTGTCGCCACGCATTCAGAAACTGGGTTTAGGGGGTTTTCGGGACTACATCGCCATTCTGGAAGACGAGTCCGAGGCTGCCGAGTTTCAGATGGCTGTTGATTTGCTCACTACCAACGAAACCTATTTTTTCCGCGAACCCAAGCATTACGATTTGCTGCAGGACGAACTGGCGCGACTGGGTAACAGAGCCCCGATATCGGTGTGGAGTGCCGCGTCATCCTTTGGTGATGAGGCGTACAGTACGGCGATGCTGATGGCCGATATGCAGATGATGGGCAAGATCGGGCCGGATTGGTCCATTCTGGCAACCGATATCAGCCACCGCGTGCTGCTCAGTGCCAAGGAAGCGGTTTACCCCGAGGATCGATTGCGTGCCGTGAGCCCGGAGCGGCTGCGACGCTATTGCCTGCGGGGGGAAGGTCCTTCGCAGGGGCAGGTGCAGTTGCAGGACAAGATTCGCTCACGGGTGCAGTTCGGGCAACTCAATTTGTGCAAGGCCTTCAGTGGCCTTGGTCCCTTTGATGTTATCTTTTTGCGCAATGTCCTGATTTACTTCGATCCACCCACCAAGAGTGAAGTGGTGGACCGTGTGCTGGCGGCACTGAAACCCGGCGGCCTGTTTTTTCTGGGCACAGCCGAGGGCCGCGTCCCTTGCAACACGCCCATCACAACCGTTATCCCGGGTGCATTCAGGAAAACCGCCTGATGCAGACCCCTTGCGCCCATCCTGCGCCTGCATGTGTCGCCAACGCGTGTGACGGCAGAGCCGTATATCCAGAACAAGGTAGTTGCAATGGTTGTTAAAGTTTTTGTGGTGGACGACTCTGCCGTGGTGCGTCAGGCGCTGGCACATATGCTGGCCGGAAACGCCGAAGTGGAGTTGATCGGCAGCGCGCCCAACCCCCTGCTGGCGATGGACATGATGCGCAAGAACCCGCCTGATGTCCTGTTGCTGGACATTGAAATGCCCGGCATGGATGGCTTGACCTTTCTGCGACAGATCATGTCTGGGACGCCGATTCCGACGGTCATCTGCTCCACCCTGTCCACGGAGGGCAGCAAAGTGGCGCTGGAGGCCTTGAGTGCCGGCGCCGTGGCGGTGTTGGCCAAACCCAAGCTCGGCTTGAGACAGCACCTGGAAGACTCGCGCCGGGAGATGATTCAGACGCTGAAAACCGCCGCCAAATCCAAGCCCAGGTTGCGGGCCGGGGGGGCGGAGCCTGTCGCGGCACGGCCTGCTGGTGCCCCGCGTGCGCCGGTACTGGGCTCTGTGCACGCCTTTGCCATGAACAAGCCAGTGGTGATTGGTAGTTCGACCGGTGGAACCCAGGCACTGGAGTTGGTGCTTACCAGCTTGCCCGCCGATGCACCTGGTATCGCCATCACCCAGCACATGCCCGAGAAATTTACCGCCATGTATGCCAAGCGGCTGGACGGTATCTGCGCCATGAATGTGCGCGAAGCCAAAGACGGTGACCGCTTGGAGCGTGGCGTCGTGCTGATTGCTCCTGGTGGATTGCATATGCAACTGCGCAAGAACGCGGGCCAGTACTATGTGCATGTGGTGGACGGTCCGCCGGTAAACCGGCACAAACCGTCGGTCGATGTGCTGTTTCGGTCCGCCTCCGAATGCGGTGGTCGCGACGTGCTGGGCATCATCCTGACGGGCATGGGGGATGACGGTGCGCGCGGCATGAAGGTTTTGCACGATGGCGGTGCCCGCACCATTGCACAGAATGAAGAAACCTGTGTGGTCTTTGGCATGCCCAAGGAGGCCATCAAGTTGCAGGCGGTGGATGACATCTTGCCATTGGAGCAAGTGGCTCGGGCGATCCTGCAGTTTGACTCGCGCGCCTGAAGTCTGCATCTCGCAATAGATGCAACTCACAGCTACCTTCAGGCCATTGCCTGGGGTTCAAAGGACTACAATTGCAGCGTTCGCTGGAACAATCCGCATATTTTGGTCTAACAATAATGAATCTCTCCGACGCAAAAATCATGGTGGTTGAGGATGACCCGCTGATGCGGACATTTACCATTAACCTGTTGAAGCGTTTAGGAATGGTGCATTTCCACGAATGCGCCGACGGAACAGCAGCCTTGAAGGCCGCCAGCACATTCCAGCCCGATCTGGTCTTGACCGACATTCATATGCAGCCAATGAACGGCCTCGAGTTTGTCGAAAAGCTCAGCAAGGCCCGCCACATTGCGACCGACCGCATGCGGGTGATTTTCATGAGCGCAGACAGTAGCCGCGAGACCCTGAGCGCTGCACTCCCATTGGGTGTGGTGGCTTATATCGTGAAGCCTCCCCGCTTGGGAGACCTTAAAAGCAAGATTGAAGCGGCATTGACCGGTTTATAGAGCAAAAACCGGCTCTAGCCCTTGTGGATACTACATAGAACGCTACAAAAGTTGTAGCGTTTTTGGTTATTGCGCCACAAACCCGCTGTCTTTGATGATCCTTGACCAGGTCCGGCTGTAGGCCTGTTCGCGGCTACTCAATTGCTGCGGTGTCATATATCCCACGCTCAAGCCCATTGCGGTCAGGCGGTCGTGCACTTCAGGCAGGGCAACCACTTTCGCCAATGCGGCTGAAATCTTGTCAATCGTCGCGGTGGGTGTTCCAGCCGGAGCAAACAAACCGTAGTAAGGCAGATCTTCAAAGCCGGCAAGACCCAGCTCCGCAAAGGTAGGAACGTCCGGCAATATGGCCTGGCGCGTAGTGCCCATCACCGCTACCACCCGGATCTTCCCCGCCTTGTGATTTTCAATGAAATCGGGAATGGAGCCTGTTCCGGCAGCGATCTGGTTGCCCAGCATGTCGCCCATCATGGGCGCGCTACCCCGGTAGGGCGCGGACTGCAGATCCAGCTTGTACTTTTGCCCAATCACCTTGACCAGAAATTCCGGCACCGACGCCGGTGCCGGCACGCCGACCGTGCCCTTGCCCGCGCCCTGGGTTCGAACCCAACCCACATAATCGGCAACCGACTTGGCAGGTGTCCCACCGGACAGCGCCAGGGCATTCACAAAGGTGGCGAAACCGCCCACTGCAACAAAGTCGCGTGCGGGCTCGAAACCCGGGTTCTTCACCACCAGCGGCAGGATAGAGATAGTGTGGTCGTGTGACAAAAACAGCGTCGTGCCGTCTGCAGGTGCCGCCTTCAGGGCCTGAGCGGCAATTTGGCCACCTGCGCCAGCTTTGTTTTCGACGACCACCGGTGCGCCCAGTTGGTCTTTCATCTTGTCGGCCAGTATGCGGGCGATGGCATCGGTACCGCCGCCAGGGGGGAAACCCACCATGATTTTGGTGGTCGCCGTTTGCGCATGGGCCAGACCGCTCAGGCAGACTGCCCCTATGGCAATATTGCGCAGGATGCGGCGCCGTGAAGAGGCGGCAGATTGGCGGGATGTGGCGTGGTCCATGTAGAGCTCCGTTGAAAGTACGATTGGAAATTGCTTCCACTGTAGCAATATTTGCAGCTGCGCCGCGTGGCATGATGCACGTCTTGCCGCCATTTTGATGAACGAGGAGAGTTACATGAATGATCGTGTTCCCCACACCCTGTTGAACGCCGCCCAGACATTGAGTGAAGTCAGCACGCTGTGGGATATGCAAATCGTGCCCCGGCTGCAGGACTACATCCGCGTCCCTGCCAAATCACCCATGTTTGATGCCGATTGGGCGGCCAATGGTTACATCGATACAGTGGTGCGTGATACCGCAGCCTGGATTGAAGCCCAAAACGTGCAAGGCTTGACGCTGGAAGTGGTTCGCCTGCCAGGCCGTACGCCCGTGCTGTTCTTTGAAGTGGCCGGCACTAAAGTCGGTTCGACCCAGACGGTGCTGATGTATGGCCACC
>DAOQRI010000297.1:0-4279 GCA_035355475.1 Rhodoferax sp.
TTGAATGTTTCAGTACGCCGGGCGTGGGCACTGAATTTCGGATCCGGTTTCCGGTTATTTCCCCTGCAGTGCCAGTACCCCCGGGGTGAGCCTGGCCTGCTGGCGCTCAGCTCGCCATCAGCACCGGAACCGTCATGTGCTTCAGGATGTGTCGTGTGCCGGCACCGCGGCTCTCAAACGGAAAACCGATGGAGCCTTGCGCACCCATCACCAGCAGGTCGGCGCTACGGTCGCTGGTGCGGTTGAGCAGCACATCCATGATGCCGAAATCCTGCACCAGCACCACTTCGGTTTTGGCCGGTATGCCGTGCGTGGCCAGATGCTGCTCGACCTCGGCACACGAGGCCTCGCCATCTTCCAGCCGGGCGCTGGCCGATACCACGTAGGCCTGTTTGCAACCGGCCATCAGCACCAGTGCGTCGTTGAGCGCACGGGCCGCCTCGGGCGCATTGTTCCAGGCGATCAGCGGCGTTTTGCCGACCTCGATGAAGTTGCCAATGTAGGCCAATATCAACACCGGACGGCCACAGCCTGTTACGACTTCAGTCACCAGCTCCTCAGGCGCCAAGTGGTTGCTGTGTTCGTGCTGGCCCATGATCACCAGGTCGGCGTGGCGGGCCAGGTCGACAAAATGGCGCGTCACCTCGGCTTCGCCGCCGCGGTTGATGTACCGCCATTGCGCACCCGGAAGGCCGGCCGTGGCGGCTTCAAAGGACGCCTTGCTGGCATTGCAGGCCTGCGTGAATTCTTCGCTGGGCCAGGTGCTGACAACCCCTACTTTGGTTGCATGGGCGCGCTGCGCAAAAATGCCGATCAGCTTGGCACCCTGTTCGCGCGCGAGAGACACGGCAAGGGCCAAGCGCGCTGCAGTGCGCTCGCTCTGGTCCAGGTGAACAATCAAATCTTTCAACGCCATGGCAATCAACTCCTCACTGAAAAACGGGGCCTCTTTTGGTAATTTTCAGTATAGGTTGAAAGGGCCGGCGCAGGCTGTCGCCTATTTGCGCTTGCAGCCAGCGGCGCCGTCAGGGCGCCATGCCCCACACGTAGGATTCCATGGACAGCACGCCGTGGGTGATCCCGCCGTCGAGCACCTGCAGGCTGTCGCCTTCCAATTTCGCACCCAGCGCCACCAGTAGTGGGAGGAAGTGCTCCTGTGTTGGATGTGCGCGTGCCGCGTGGGGGGCTTCGATGCGGTAGTTGATAAGGGGATTTACGGCATGCGCCTGCACCGCCGTGCGCACCCAGGCCGCAAATTCCTGGGCGTATGACTCGGGCTTGGCGTCGGGCTGGCGAATCTCATACAGGTTGTGCGTCATGCTGCCCGAGGCAACGATCGCCACACCCTGCGCGCGCAGCGAAGCCAGCGCGCTGCCCATGTCCACTGCCTGTGCCGTGGTCAAACTCACTGGCATGGACACCTGGAACACCGGCACCTTTGCCGCAGGCAGCAGGTGGTACAGGGGCACCCAAGCGCCGTGGTCCAGTCCGCGGCGCTCATCCAGGCCGGTGGCAAAACCTGCGTCTGCCAGCAAGTGGGCTGCCGCGTTGGCCAACCCGGGCTCGCCCGGTGCGGGGTATTGCAGCGTATACAACTCGGCAGGGAATCCACCAAAGTCGTGCACGGTCTCCGGCTTGGGGCTGCTGCCGACCCGCATATCGCGGGTTTGCCAGTGGGGCGACACGACCAGCACCGCTTTGACGTCTGCCAATTGCGCGCCCAGCTGTTGCAGTTGCGGTCCCAGCAGGCCAGGCTCCAGCGCAAAGGTGGGCGCACCGTGCGAGATGAAAAAGACGGGGGCTCGTGTCATGGTGTCACTCCGTGGGTTGTGCGGTGGCGGGGCTCAGGCAGCCTTCACCACGGTGGCGTCGTTGGCTGCAGGCCATGCTACCGCACGAATCTCCACTTCAGCACTGGCCAGCGCCTTTGCCTTGGCGGCTTCGCCCATGGCCACGCCCTCAGCGCGTACAAAGCGTACGTCGGTGATGCCCAAAAAGCCAAATACGGTTTGCAGGTAACTCTCCTGGTGCTCCATTGCGCGACCACCCTCGCTGGTGGAGTACACGCCGCCCCGGGTGGAAGCCACGATCACGGTCTTGCCGCCCGCCAGACCCGCCGGACCCTTGTCGGTGTACTTGAAGGTGCGGCCCACTTGCGCCACGCGGTCGATCCAGGCCTTGAGCTGGCTGGGGATCGAAAAGTTGTACAGCGGTGCACCGACTACCACCACGTCAGCGGCCAGGAACTGGCTGACCAGCGCCTCGGAGATGGCGTTTTCACTCTTTTGTACGTTGCTCAAATCAGTCGCGCCGGGTGGCATGCGAAAGCCCAGCGAGTCCACCGACAGGTGGCTGGGTGCAGCAGTGGCCAGGTCCAGATAGTCCACCACGGTGCCGGGGTGGCTGGCTTGCCACTGGGCTGCGATTTGGGCCGTCAGCTGGCGGGAAACGGAGTTGGCGGCGAGGATACTGGAGTCAATGTGGAGCAGTTTCATAGGTCTTCCTTTGAAGTGAAGCTGCGGTTTGCAGCCATGGATGAAGTATGTTGATGAAGCGAATCTTTGATAAGTCGGCAAAAATGCGTTAGATTGTTCTATTGATAGGACAATTAAGGGATGCAATGCAGGATTTGAACGACTTGGTTTACTTTGCCGAGGTGGTGGATAGGGGTGGCTTTGCCGCTGCCGGGCGCGCGCTGGGCCTGCCCAAGTCACGCCTGTCGCGCCGGGTAGCCGAACTGGAAACCCGGCTGGGCGTGCGCTTGCTGCAACGCACCACGCGCAAACTATCCATGACCGCGGTGGGCGAGCAGTTTCACCGCCACTGCGTGGCCATGCGCGAAGATGCCCAGGCCGCGGCCGATGCTGTTGCCCAGGCGCAGACGGAGCCGCGCGGCACCATCCGCGTGGCCTGCCCGGTGACGCTGGCGCAGACGACGCTGGGGCCTATCTTGCCGCAATTTCTGGCGCTCTACCCGCAGGTGCGCATCGACATGCGGGTCAGCAACCGCGTGGTCGATCTGGTGGAAGAGGGCTTTGACGTGGCCCTGCGCGTGCGCCCCACACTGGACGACAGTGGCAGCCTGGTGGTCAAGAACTTTGGCACCAGCCGCACCCTCTTGGTGGCTAGCCCGGCGCAACTGGCACGCCAGGGCACGCCGGTATCGGCACAAGACTTGGCAAGGCTGGACACCGTCAATATGTCTACCGTGGGCGACACGGCCACATGGCAACTGGTAGGGCCGGATGGCGCTGCCCACACCCTGCAGCACCGTCCGCGCTACGTGGCAGATGACCTGATGACGCTGAAGTTTGCCGTGCTGGCCGGCACCGGCATGTGCATCCTGCCCGATTACCTGTGCAGCGAAGAGCTGCGCGATGGCCGCCTGGTTCACGTGCTACCCGGGTGGGGGCCCAAGCCGGGCGTGTTCCACGCGGTGTTTCCCTCGCGGCGGGGTCTGGTGCCCGCGGTTCGGCGGTTTCTGGACTTTTTGGGCGAGGCTATTGCGCGTGAAGGACTCGCGCAGGTGCCTGCTGGCTAGAAGTAACCAAACAGGGCGCAATTGGCCTTTGTTGGATGGAACATCGAGATTTTAAGGATCAATTCGACCTCTACCCCTCGTGGAATATGCGTAACGCGCTATCAGAGTCGTAGCAATTTACTGCGCCAATAACGCTTCAATATCCTCTGCCATGCTCTTGGGCGTGTCCGTCGGGGCATAGCGCTTGGTGACCTGGCCGTTGCGGTCCACCAGAAACTTGGTGAAGTTCCACTTGATGGCTTTGGAGCCCAACAGGCCCGGCGCTTCGCTGGCCAGCCACTGGTACAGCGGATGGGCGTCGCTGCCATTGACGTCAATCTTGGCCATCATGGGGAAGGTGACGCCGTAGTTGATCTGGCAAAACTCGGCGATCTCATCGTTCGCGCCCTTGTCCTGCGCTCCAAACTGGTTGCAGGGAAAGCCCAGCACCACCAGCCCCTTCTTTTCATAGGTGGTGTGCAGCTCCTCCAGCCCGGCGAACTGGGGCGTAAAACCACAGGCGCTGGCGGTGTTGACGATCAGCAGGGGCTTGCCCTTGAACTTTTTGAGCGCAACCGGTTTGCCGGAGATGGACAGGGCTTCGAAGTCGTAAACAGTGGTCATGGGGGTCACACCAAGGGAAGAGGTAGGGCCGCACACGATAGCACCAGATGCCCTTGCGCGCACGCGGGGCAACATTAGCCGTGCAGTTTGTCGTGGCGGGCCACTTCGAGCAGGTGCGCGATGTCGGCGGCATGG
>DAOQRI010000298.1:0-4271 GCA_035355475.1 Rhodoferax sp.
AAGCGCAGCGTTATGCGTTCATGAAGCGGTTTGATCTGTACATGCAGCGTGGGGGCGGATAGATGCCCTAACTTAAAGGCCGAATTGGCCTCCAGCCCTCGTCAGTTATGCGTGAGTAGCTATCAAAAACGTAGCGACCTGCTTACTTGGCTGGCAGCGCTTCATTCGCCACCATCAAAAACGGATTGACGATGCGCAGCGTTCCCGCAATCAACTGGTAGTGTTGCAGGTCTTCCGTATAGATCACATCCGCTCCGGCTTGCAGCGCTGCGGCAATCACCAGGCAGTCGTAAAAGCTGTAGCGGGTTTCTGCCTGCAGATCGAGCGCGGCGTTCAGCAGCTCGGGGCTGGACGCCACACGGTTCATCGGTTGCATGGCTGCATCAATGAACTGCTTGCACTGCTCTGCCGTGAAGCGCTGCACAAATTTGCGGGTGGCAACGTTGGCAAATTCCTGAATCACCTGGTAGCTGGTGCAGCCCAGATGGCTGGCCAGGGCCTGCTCCACCAGTTGCAGCGCGCGCTGCTTTTTGAGCGGTTCGCTGGCCAGCAGGGCGTAGACAAAGATGTTGGTGTCGAGGAAAAACACCGTGCCGGGTGCGATTGACACAGGCGTAGCGGATGACGCCATGTTCAGCGCTCGTTCATCTCGTCGCGCGTGAAGCTGCGGCCTGCATCTGCGGTGCTGCCAAGCTGCGCCATCACGTCACGAAAGCGGGAGACGGCGGCATCGTCCTGTGTGGCGGCATAGGCGGCCAGCCACTTGCGGAATTCGACGTTGAGCGTGGTTTGCGCCGCCCCGGCTTTGTCGCGGGCACGGGCGATAAGCTGTTCTTCGGCGGAAAGGGTGATGTTGCGTAGCATGGTATTGTAGTGTGCACTGTATATTTTAAGTGTACACTAAATCGAAAAAATCGCTCTCAGCGGGCAAAACGGCCCGATTTAAGGACTAAATTGGCCTCCAGCCCTCATCCATTATGCGTGAGTAGCTATAAAAATAGTAGCGGACTTGATGCCAGCGATGGTAAGCAGCAATGAGCCCAACAGATGTACAGCCGCTGTGCCCAGCGCCAGCGGATAACGCTGCTGCTGCAACATGCCGACTACCTCGGCCGAGAAGCTGGAGAACGTGGTGAGCGCGCCGAGAAACCCGGTCACCAGCGCCAGGCGCCACACGGGGTCCAATGCGGGGAGCGCTTGAAAAACGGCTACGCAAACGCCAACCAGGTAGCCGCCGATCAGGTTGGCGGCCAGCGTGCCCCAAGGAATCAGGCCGCCGGGGCTCAGCCAAAGGCCCAGGCCCCAGCGGGCGAGGGCTCCCAAGCTGGCGCCGAGGCAGATGGCAATGACAGACAGCATCAGGGCTACCCGTTCATTTGTTGCGGCAACCAGGTGACGATGCCGGGGAATACATAGATCAGCGCAACGGCTGCGCACATCAGGAAAAACATGGGCATGGTGACTCTGGCAATCCAGGTGAGCTGGCGGCCCGTCATGCCCTGCAGCACAAACAGGTTAAAACCTACGGGCGGCGTGATCTGCGCCATTTCCACTACCAGCACAACGAAGATGCCAAACCAGATGGGGTCGATACCCGCTGCCTGCACCGTGGGCATGAGCACGCCCATGGTCAGCACCACCATGCTGATGCCATCCAGAAAGCAGCCCAGGATGATGAAGAACACCGACAGTGCAAAGATGAGCTGTGCCTTGCTCAGGCCCAGTGACGCAATCCACTCGGCCAGGTGACGCGGCAGGCCGATGTAGCCCATGGCCAGCGTGAGGAAAGCAGCGCCTGCCAGGATCAGCGCGATCATGCAATACAGGCGGGTGGCCCCCATCAGCGCATCACGAAACGTGGGCCAGTTCATGGAGCCTTGCATAGTGGACAGTACCAGCGAGCCCACTACGCCGACAGCCGCCGCCTCGGTGGCAGTTGCAATGCCCGAGTAAATGGAGCCGAGCACCGCTGCGATCAGCAAGACGACCGGGATAAGGCTGCGCGAACTGGAGAGCTTTTGCGTGAACGTGGTTTTGCCATCCGCGGCGGGCACCTGGCCGGGGTTGCGCAGGGCCCAGAACATGATGTAGCCGGAGAACAAGCAGGCCAGCAAAATGCCTGGCAACACACCTGCGATGAACAGTTTGGAGATGGACACCTCAGCGGCCACGCCATACACGATCATGATGATGGATGGCGGGATCAGCAAGCCCAGCGTGCTGGCGCCAGCCAGCGTGCCGATGACCATGTGCTCGGGGTAGCCGCGCCGCGTGAGCTCGGGCAGCGTCATCTTGCCGATGGTGGCGCACGTGGCGGCGCTGGAGCCCGACACGGCGGCAAAAATGGTACAGCCAATCACGTTGGTGTGCAGCAACCGACCGGGCAGGCCCTGCACCCAAGGCGCGAGGCCTTTGAACATGTCCTGGCTCAATCGCGTGCGGAACAGAATCTCGCCCATCCACACAAACAGAGGCAGGGCGGTAAGCGTCCAGCTGCTGCTGGAGCCCCACACTGTGACGGCCATGGCATCACCCGCTGGGCGGGCCGAGAACAGCGTCACCGCCATCCAGGCCACGCCGGTGAGCGTGAGGCCGACCCACACGCCGCTGCCCAGTATCAACAGCAGGGCCACCAGCAGGGCGGCGGTTATGGCTAGATCGTTCATGGTGTCTATTCGTTGCGCAGCGGTTCGTCACTGCTGATTTCGATGCGCTTGCCCGTCAATTCGAGAACCAGTTCATCCACGAACGCAATGGCCAGAATGACCGTGCCCAGGGCCATGGCCAGTTGCGGAATCCACAGGGGTGTGGCGTCGCTGACTGTTGACACATCGTTGAAAACGCGTGATTGCCAGACCAGCCGGCAACTGTAAAAAGCGATCAGCGCAGCCAGAGCCGAAGCAAACGCCAGCGCCCACAGCGACAGGCCTTTTTTAAGGCCACCCTTGAGTGCCGCCAGCAACAGGGTCACGCGGATATGCTCCCCGCGCTTGAGGGTGTGGGCCAGCGCCAGAAAGCCGCTGGCCGCCATCAGGTAGCCCGCATAGGCGTCCGTGCCGGGCAGATGAAAATGCAGTTGCCGACCCAAGATGGACAGCACGACCATCACCAGCAACCCGACTAAAAAAAGCGCCGCCAGAGCGGCAGCGCTGTTGTACAGAAAATCCAGCGCTTTGCGCATGTGCGGCTTCTGAACGCTCAGGGCTTGGTGAAAGCATCAACCAGGGCTTTGCCTTCAGGACCGGCTTTTTCAAGCCATTCCGTGAGCATCACGTCGCCTACCTTTTTCATGTCGGCCTTGAGCTGGGCTGACGGGGTCACGATGTTCATGCCATTGGCCTTGAGTTTGTCCAGCGACTCGGTGTTGGTCTTCTTGGAGGCAGCCAGGCCACGCACCTCGGCGTCTGCTGCGGCTTTCATCAGCGCGGCCTTGGTGGGCGCATCCAGCGCATCCAGCGCCGCCTTGTTGACGACCACCGCATTCTTCGGCAACCAGGCCTGAGTGTCGTACCAATACTTGATGTGCTCATAAGTCTTGGTGTCGAAGCCTGTAGAGCCCGATGACATGTAGGACTCGATCACACCCGTGGCCATGGCCTGCGAGAGTTCGGCAGCTTGCACCGTGACGGGCTGAGCACCCACCAGTTCGGCAATGCGGGCCGTGGCCGGACTGTAGGCGCGCCATTTCACACCCTTCAGATCAGCGCCCGAGTTGATGGGCTTTTTGACATAAATGCCTTGCGGCGGCCATGGCACCGCGTACAGAAGCGCCATGCCCTGTTCGGCCAGCTTCTTCTCCATGAATGGTTTTTGCACTTTGTACAGTTTCATGGCTTCGTCATAGCTATCCGCCAGGAAGGGCAGGCCGTCCGCGCCGAAAAGCTGCCATTCGTTCTGGAAGTTCGCCAGCAGGATTTCACCTGCCTGCGCCTGCCCGCCCTGCACGGCACGCTTGATTTCGGGGGCCTTGAACAGCGATCCATTGGCATGCACGGTGATCTTGAGCTTGCCGCCCGTAGCTTTGTCCACGTCATTGGCAAAGTCCATCAGGTTGACGGAGTGGAAGTTGGTGGCGGCGTAACCAGCGGGCAGGTCCCATTTGGTCTGGGCAAATGTTGAGGTGCCGACCAGGGCCAGGGTAATGGCAGCGACGGGGGCTGAAAGTGAAAACAGGCGACGGTTCATAAAAACTCCGGTTGGGTTGAGTGGCGAAGTGGGTAGCTAAATGTAAGACGCAATTGCAATTGGGTGATTGGTGTTTTCCCTAAATG
>DAOQRI010000299.1:0-4269 GCA_035355475.1 Rhodoferax sp.
ACTGGGTGGAACGCGTGGCTTTGGTGGACACCGAGAAGGAGTTGTATTGCTCCAGAAACTTGGCCTTGTCCACGCCCTGTTTGACGACCCAATCGGTAATGGCATCGCCCTTGGCCAAATTGACTTTTTCGGAGTGGATGGCGTTGAACACCTTGACGTGAAGTTTTTCGAGCATGCCCATCGCCTCCAGCGCCAAAAACAGGCGCTGTTGGGGTACAAAACCATCATTGAAAGCCACGTGCGAGCGCTTGAAGGCCATGTCTTTGGGCAAAGCCTTGACCCAGTTGGCCAAAGCAGGTTCAAAAATGTTGCAGTGTGGGCAGCTATACCAAAAGAACTCCACCACTTCAATTTTTCCGGCGGGTGCTTCTACCGGGGCCTTGGCGTCGAGGATGTGAAAATCCTTGCCCGCAACCGGTTTCCTGGCCTGCGCATGCGCCAGGGGTGACAACAGGGCAGCTGAAGCGAGGGCAGCGCCAGCGGCTGCCTGAGAAAATTCACGGCGTTTCATATTCATGCAATCGAACTCCAAAAATGTGTCTGTGATCACCGCAGGAAGGCAAAGTTCCCCAGCGGTCTATTAACGTTGCACCCGCACCAGCGATGTTTCCAGGCCGGCCTTTTCCAGCTTTTCCTTGTTGCGCTCTGCATCTTCCTTGCTGTCAAACGGTCCTGTTCGAACCCGAAATACGACGCGTCCTGACTGCTCGCGCTCGGTAATTTTGGTTTCAATACCGCTCAAAGACAGCTTGGCGCGCTGGCTTTCTGCGTCTTCAACCGTGCGGTAGGCACCCAGTTGTACAAAGAAGATAAACGGCTCGCTGCTGGCGGGCGTTGACTTGGACTTGGCCAGGTCGCCCAAGGGGTCCGCGGATACCGCAGGTTTGACTTCGGCCTTGCTGTCCGCTTTGGCGCCGGCTTTTGCATCGGCCTTGGCGGTATCGGTGGTTTTGGGTGAGGATGCCGCGCTGGTGGAAGCTGCGACAGCCGATGCAGGAACTGCTGGCTTTGCCGGGTTCTTTCCATACAGTGGTGCGTTTGGATCCCAATCCTTGTTCTTTTTGGCTTCGGCTTCATCCTGATCGGCCGATCGGCTTTGTCCCTTGTTCATGAAGGGGACGGGCACCTTGGTGACATAGACCGCCACGGCGAGCGCGCCGGCCAGACCAACGACCACGCCAATGATGAACCCCAAAATAGTTCCGCCACGCTGCTTTGTCATGCCCATATCCCAGTCAGTTCCAATCAGTCACATCTTCTGCGGAGCACCCACGCCCAGCACTGCCAGGCCATTGTGCAACACCTGCGCCGTGGCTGCTACCAGGGCCAGGCGGGCGAGCTTCACGGCTTCTTCGTCCACTAATATGCGTTCTGCATCGTAGTAGCTGTGGTAGCAGGCAGCGAGTTCGCGCAGGTAAAAAGTGACGTCGTGGGGCGCAAAGTCCTGCGCGGCGGCAGTCAGCATCTCGGGGTACTTGGCCAGCAGCAACATCAGGGCCAGTGCCTGCGGGCTTTGCAGCGCCGACAGGTCAACACTTTGCAGGCTGCTCACATCGCCACCCCAGGTGCTGAGCACTGAGCAAATCCGCGCATAGGCGTATTGCACGTAGTACACCGGGTTGTCGTTGTTCTTGGCCACGGCCAGGTCCACGTCGAAGGTGTACTCGGTGTCGGGCTTGCGGGAGAGCAGGAAAAAGCGCACCGCATCCTTGCTGGTCCACTCGATCAGGTCGCGCAGCGTGACATAGCTGCCTGCGCGCTTGCTGATCTTCACCTCTTCGCCGCCCTTGACCACGCGCACCATGGTGTGCAGCACATAGTCGGGGTAGCCCTTTGGAATACCGACGTCGGCCGCCTGCAGGCCTGCACGCACGCGGGCAATGGTGCCGTGGTGGTCCGTGCCCTGGATGTTGACCACCTTGGTGAAACCGCGCTCCCACTTGGAGATGTGGTAGGCCACATCGGGCACAAAGTAGGTGTAGCTGCCGTCCTGCTTGCGCATGACGCGGTCCTTGTCGTCACCGTAATCGGTGGACTGCAGCCACAGCGCACCGTCTTTTTCGTAGGTCTTGCCATTGGCAACGAGCTTGTCAACGGTTTGATCGACCCGGCCACTGGTGTACAGACTGGACTCCAGGTAGTACTCGTCAAACTTCAGGTTAAAGGCCTGCAGGTCCTTGTCCTGCTCGCGGCGTAGATAGGCCACGGCAAAGTTGCGGATGGACTCCAGGTCGTCCACATCCCCGCTGGCAGTGAAACTGCGGTCGTCGGCTGCGACCGTCTTGCCGGCCAGAAAGTCGTCGGCGATGTCCTGGATGTAATCTCCGTTGTAGAACGCCTTGCTCAGGGGGTTTTCCGGGTCAACCGGCCAGCAGTTGTCACCGGGCTTGAATCCCTTGGCACGTAGCTGGGTGCTGTTGGCCAGGGTCTGGATCTGCACGCCCGCGTCGTTGTAGTAGAACTCGCGGTGCACCTTCCAGCCCTGGGTTGCAAACAGGTTGCAGATGGCGTCACCCAGCGCGGCCTGGCGGCCATGCCCTACGTGCAGTGGGCCAGTAGGGTTGGCCGAAACAAACTCGACCAAAATGCGCTGACCGTTGCTGGGCTGGTCGCCAAATTGCACGCCTTTCGCCAGGACTTCGCGCACGACTTGCTGTTTGCTCTCGGGTTTGAGCCGGATATTGATAAACCCGGGACCCGCAATATCAATGTCCTGGACCCAGCGCGCAAACGGTGCCTGGCTCAGCAGTTCGGTGCGCAGCGTTTCGGCCAGTTGGCGCGGATTGAGTTTGAGTGGCTTGGCCAATTGCATGGCCGCGGTAGTGGCCAGGTCGCCGTGGGCCGCGACTTTGGGTGATTCAAAAGCGGCTTTGGCTCCAGCGCCAGGCGACAGTTTTTCGAGGGTGGCGGCCAGCGCCTCCAGAAGTTCGTTTTTTACAGACAGCATCCTCCGATTTTACGGGGCGCGGCTCTGGGTCATCCGTCTTGTCACTTCCAGCGTTGTATGCTTGAATCCCCAACGGGTTTTTTCAACCGCTTAATTAGGACTGTCCATAAAAAAAATGTTCTCGCTGCTGGCCCTGGGCCTATCCCTGTCGTTCGGTGCTGCCTACGCTGCCGATGCGCCAACCGCGCAGCAATCCAAAATGGGGACCTGCAATAAGGAAGCGGGCGACAAAAAAGGCGATGAGCGCAAAGCCTTTATGAAAGAGTGCCTGAGTGCCAAACCCGCTGCCCCGGCTACCCAGCAAAGCAAGATGAAGACCTGCAACGTGGATGCCAAAGACATGAAGGGCGACGAGCGCAAGAAATTCATGAGCGAGTGCCTGAAAAAATAAATTGCGATCACGTGCCCCCCCGGGGCACGTTTCTACTCCGCCTGACAGAGTCTGGTGCTACTGTCTCCCCGCGCCCAGCACGGACTGGCAGTAGACCGGTCCAGCGTCGGAATACCCTCAAAGTTGATTTTTGCAGCGTGTGTGTCAAAACCGCGCACACCCTGTTTGTCCAGTGAGAGCCGCAGCACCCAGCCGCGGCGCTGGTTGTCGTTGTCGGTCTCTTTCATCACGAAATTGCCCACGCTGTAGACGATGGGTTTGCCCCGGTAGTGCTCGATGTCCTGGGTGACATGCGGGTGGCCGCCGATGACCGCGTCGGCTCCGGCGTCCACCATCACCCGAGCCAGTTGGCGCTGGCGGTCGTTGGCGGTTAGCTCATTTTCCCAACCCCAGTGCATGACGGGGATGACAAGGTCGGCACGGTACACGCTGCGCGCTTTGCGTATGTCGTCCACCACCTGCTCGTCCTCGCTCCAGGCCACACCTGGGGCATCAAAGTCGGCCTCGAAGCTGCGCGGCATGAATTCGTTATAACCCAGAAGCGCAATGCGCAGACCCTTGCGCTCGATGATCAACGGGGTGTGCGCTTCCGACAAATTGTTGCCTCCACCAAACTGCGCCAGACCGGCCTGCTTGATTAAGACCAGCATTTCGGCAAAGGCTTCACGACCAAAGTCGCCTGAGTGGTTATTGGCCAGGCCCAGCGCGTCAACGTGTCGCTTGAGTACGCTCAATGTGCGCGGGTGGGCGCGAAAGGTGAAGTTCTTCTCGCCAGCGTTGCCGGTGGTGGCCACCACGCACTCCAGGTTTGCAATGCGGATGTCGGCACTGGCAAAAACAGAGCTGAAGCTGGCCATCGGGTCTTCGCCACGGGCAATCATTTCGCCCGCCGTGTCGTCCAAAACGATGTCACCGGCAAAGACGAGACTCA
>DAOQRI010000300.1:0-4259 GCA_035355475.1 Rhodoferax sp.
TGATGACCACCAGCTGGTTGCGGGGGATGTCGAGGTCGATGTTTTTCAGGTTGTGCGTGCGCGCACCGCGGATGCTGATGGTCTGCTGCTGCAGGGCACGCGCCAGGTAAGTGCCGTGTGTGTCATGGGGCACCGGAGTGCCATCGGGAGTTGAATTCAAGGTGGAAACCGCAGTAAAGAGGTGTTGAGCCGCGTTTGGGGAAACCCACCATGATAGTGACAGATGCCTGGCGGCGCTGGTTGCCCGGTGGGGCGGAATTGGTTGGGCTTGGGTTTGTGAGTCAAATCGGGCCGCAGCCCTCGTGGAATGTGCGCAAACAGCTATCAATTCAGGAGTTTTTGGCGCATCCAGCCCACACGTATCCGCTTGCGGGTGGGCATCCACCGATTCGGCTCCAGCCTGAACGCTCATGTGCACTTCCACGTCTGTGTGGTCGATGGAGTGTTTGAGGAGGTGGCGGGCGAGGGCGACGCTGATGCCGCCCCTCAGATGCGCATCATCGCGTTCATCACGCACAGCGCCGATATACGGCACATCCTGAACCACATTGGGGTGGAGTCAGAGCCCCCACACATTGCCCCGGCACGTGGACCGCCCTTGTGGGATGACTGTGACGCGCAGGTGGGCGAGGGTGCTGACGGCGAGCCAGATTGGGACATGGCGGCGCAACCCGCGCCAGACTATGAGGTGGACCAGAGCGTCAATTGGTGAGCGACAAAAACAGCGATTTAGACCCGCTGCGGGACGGGCTACGCGCGCAGTAAGCCGAAACGGAAATGCACACAGCGGGCTCGCCATTGGGCGATTTGCGATCACTCAAACTGAACAGACCAGGGGACTTCGGAAGCCCAAAACCCGTGCCATACTTGGCCTCATGCGGTTGAATTTCCTATCCGTTATCCGTGAATTTCCTATCCGTTCACCCATCCCGAGTTCGTACAGCCACCTAATAAAAGAGCCGGATTTGCCTTCATGTGCGATGAGAAGGGTTGGGGACGTGGTCAATCTGCATTCCTATGGTTTGAGAGTAGTCGAGATTGAGCATGCCGGTGGTGGCATGACGCTGCGCCGCGTTATCCCTCAATGCAACATCGGCCGATGCGCAATTTCAAACCGCTCTGCCAGGTCCGCCAGTCGCTTATCAAGCGTCCATAACTCAGCACCAGGCGTGATCAGTGTGGATGCCAGCAGGGTCATATCAACCAACCCGCACCCCAGTCCGTACAGCTTTTCACGCTCGATAAACGCCAAGACCTCGCGCAAACTCGCCTGATTGCAGGGCTGCAATAGTCCCATGTGGCTCAGCGTCTGGGCGCGTGGTGCCGGTGGTGTTCCGCAGGCGATTTCTCCGATGACCATGGGGTGCGTTAGCGCGAGGTCTTGCCCGATGAGGTCAACAAGCACATCGTTGCCGTGTCTGAAGTGGTCTATCCACACCGAGGTATCGATGAGCACATTCATGGCGAAACCGGCTCTTCCCGGCGGCGTGGCACATCCCGAATCTCAGGCATGGAACCACCCAGCGCAGCAAGGCGTTTCGCGGCTTGCACACGCACAAAGGTTTTGATGGCTTCTCGGAAAATATCTGCCTTGTCCATATCGGGATCGGCCACTTCCAGGGCCTTCTCAAAAAGGGCGTCATCAATCGTAACTGTAGTACGCATGGAAAAGTCTCCTCATCAAAAATGATGCCATTGTGCATCACGCACATCATCCAAGCAAGTTCGTGCTGAAGCTATGTGTGAATGGCCTATCGATCAACCATGCGCGGCCAGCATGCGCCGCAAATGGTCTGACAGCGCCACTTTCAGTGCTTTGGGTTTGACGATGTCGAACACCAGGTTCAGCCGCGCCAGGTCGCGGGCAAAGGCGCTCAGGTCGTCGATTTGCGCGTCCACCCGGATGCTGCCGCCCCGCTGCTCGGTCAGCGTACCGATGCTGGCCGGAATGGCGCGCCGCACGGCCGCCAGGTCCGCCCGAAAGCGCAGCACCACCGCGTGTGCACGCGCCAGCCGGGCGATGGACTCGCGCAGATACGCCAGCACGTCAAACGCGGTGGGCCTGCCAAATGACTGGGGCAGCGCCTGCACCGCCTGCACACGGTCCAGGCGGAAGGAGCGCAGTCCCTGGCGCAGGTGGCAATGGCCCACTACGTACCAGGCGCCATACAGGTAGCCCACGCCATAGGGGTCCAGTTCGCGCTCGGTGGTGCTGCCGTCTAGCGCGCTGTACACCAGGTGCACCCGCTGTGCGGCACTGGCGCAGCGGGTGATCTCGGCAAAGACAGCCGCATCACTCGCGGCCTGCGGGCGCGTCAGGTCCAGCGCCACCACACCCTGCAGATCGCCTACCTTGCGACGCAGCGACGCCGGCATCACCCGCTCCAACTTGGCTTGCGCGCTGGCGACGGCGGGCGTCATGTCGGCCAGCCCCAGCTCCCCGGCCACGCGCAGCCCCACCGACAGCGCCAGCGACTCGTCGTTGCTGAACATGAGTGGTGGCAGCTTGAAGCCAGGCATCAGCGCGTAGTGGCCGTCGCGGCCGCGCTCGGTGCGGATGGGCACACCAAAGCGTTCCAACTCGACGATGTAGCGGCGCACCGTGCGGCGCTCCACGCCCACCAGGGTGGCAATCTGCGCACCACTCAGCGCGGGGTGCGATTGCAAGAGTTCCAGCACGGCCAGCACGCGCTGCAGCGGTTTTTCCATGGGACGCATGGTACGCCGATATAGGTCATATACGGTCCTATATGGCACCTAGACTGCGGCCTTCTTCACTTCCGCACGAATGGATTCGCACCATGGCACCCGATCTCTGGCTCTACTTTCTGGCCGTGCTGGCCGTCATCCTGCTCCCCGGCATGGACATGGCCTATGTGATGGCCAGCAGCCTGTCCGGCGGGCGCCGCGGCGCCGTCAGCTCCGTGCTGGGCATTGTCAGTGGTGGGGCCATCCATGTTGCCATTGGCGCCACGGGCATGGCGGCGTTGATGCTCGCGTTCCCGCAACTGTCTCGCGCCATGTTGCTGGTGGGCACGCTGTACTTGCTGTGGATCGGCTGGAGCATCTGGCGCAGCGCCAACGATACCCCCGCGCAGAATACGCAGACACCCCTGTCCAGCGGCGCCGTCTATTGGCGCGCTGTGACGACCTGCCTGCTCAACCCCAAAGCCTACGCCTTCATGCTTGCCTTGTTTCCAGCCTTCTTGCACAGCAACGGGCGCTCCCTGGTGATGCAGGTCCTGGCCCTGGGAATGATCACGGCCGCCACCCAAATCGTGGTCTACGGCACCGTTGCCGCGCTGGCCGTGCGGGCACGTGACCTGATCCGCGCCCGCCAGAGCCTGATTGCACGCACCATGGGCGGTCTTCTGATCGTCAGCGCGCTGCTGACGGCAACACGGGCCTGGGCCGGCTAGGCCGTCCCCCTGCAATCACGCCCTTTCCCTGCCCTGCCCCCCCGTCATGCACATCGTCGTCAACGAAGACCTCAAAGCCTACATCGATCCCCTCACCCCCGATGAGCACGACGCTCTGGAGCGCAGCCTGTTAACGGAAGGTTGCCGCGATGCCCTGGTGCTGTGGGGCGATGTGCTGGTGGACGGCCACAACCGCTACGGCATTTGCCAGAAGCACGGCATTCCATTTCAAACCCTGCAAAGCACGCTGTTCAAGACCATGGACGACGTGCACCTGTGGATGATCGACCAGCACCTGGGCCGGCGCAGTGTGTCCGACTTCCAGCGCGGTGTGCTGGCGCTGCGCAAGCGCGAGATCCTGAACGAACGGCGCCTGAAGGCCGAGCCTGCGGTGGAGCCGGACAGTGCACCGCCCGCCGCCCAGGGCGGCAAAGAGTTGCCGCGCCAGGCCGCCAAGCGCGTGCGCGAGAGCAAGAAGCGCACGCCCGCAGCGGAGTCACCGGAAGCCATGCCGGAATCGGTCGAGGCATTGAAGGCTCGGATCACCCAAGCTCTCCAGCATGCTGAAGTAGTAGCCGTTGCGCCGGTCCCAGCCCTTGATGGCGCCGCTGGCCAGGCTCAGCGTGGGGAAGGCCACGACGCGCGCCGGGTCAAAAAAGTCCTGCTGGCCCAGGCCGTCGCAGGCCGGGCAGGCACCCACCGGCGAGTTGAACGAGAACAGACGCGGCTCCAGCTCGCTAATCGAGTGGCTGCAGATGGGGCAGGCAAACTTGGCGTTAAATAGGTGCTCTTTAGGGCTGTAGGCCTCGTCAATGCTGCGTAAAGCGCTATCGTTTTCGG
>DAOQRI010000301.1:0-4254 GCA_035355475.1 Rhodoferax sp.
CTTGATGTCTTTCATTTCAAGCTGACAATTAGCGATGGCCAGCAATGCTTCGGGCAAACGCATGTGATCTCCCGCAAGTGCAACTAAGGCGCGGAAGCTGGCAATGGCATCCTTGTAATCACGGGTCGCATACTGTGCGTTGCCCAACCAGAAGAGCGCAGACTGACGGTAACCAGTCTTTGGGTAGCGGTTCAGAAATTCAACAAACGCCAGCTGGACCGGACCAAATTCACCTTTGCGAAAAATCGCCATCGCCGCTTCAAAGTCGCGCTTTTCAGACTGCTCGGCCACAAACTCGCGGCCATCAACCGTCACGCGTGAAGGCTCAAATTTGCGCAATCGTTCATCAACCGCCTGCACAGCGTCCTTTTGCTGGCGCTGCAATTCGGACACATCGCGCACCAGTTGTTCGTTTTGGCCACGCAACTTCGCTATGTCAGCGCGTGCTGCATCCAGTTGGTTCTGCATTTCAATCAGGCTGCGGCGCAATTGCGCGCTGTCGTCTGTTGCGCGCCGCGTTTCCTCATCCAGACGCAGCTGTGTGTCCTGCATCTTTTGCCTCAGGTCCAGTATCGCTTTGCGCGCCTCCTCGTCATCAAAGAGTCCCGCTTGGGCGGATCCGAAAAAGCCCACCATCGCTATGCAGACAGCTGCAGAGCGGGCGATTCGAACCAGGTAAGGAAAGGTGTTTACGTTCATCTGTAGGAGATTTCAGCGCGCCTGTTTTTTTCCATCGCAGCTTCGGTTGAGCCTAGCACTGCAGGTTTTTCCTTACCGAAACTAACCGCTTCGATTTGGCTTTCTGCAACACCCAGGACACCCATGGCGCGCCGTACTGCTTCCGCCCGTTTCTGTCCCAAAGCCAGGTTGTACTCACGTCCACCGCGTTCATCGGTGTGGCCTTCGATCGCGACCTTGCGACTCTTGTCAGCCTTGATGAACTTCGCATGCGCTTCGATGACCGACTGGAACTCCGGGCGAATGGCAAAACTGTCGTAGTCGAAGTAAACCGTACGGTTGGTCGCCATCATGGCGGCCGTCGATTGGGCATTGTCCAGCGCAACGCCGGTTACAGCACGCTGTCCGACTCCGGCACCGTCTTTCCCATCGGTCTTGGAAACACTGGTTCCAGCCTTGTCTTCAACCGGAACGTCGTCCAGCTTTACCGCAGAACCACACGCACTCAACAAAATAGCAATGGCCGCAGCCCAGATCAAACGATTCATCCAAAACTCCTATCAAATTAAAAAACTACTTCTGCATGGGGCCCCAGTCGGGCTCCCTAATATCGCCCTTTTGACCGGCCAGGCGGGCTTTGATCTTTCCATCCAGCGTCGATGTCATCAACGCCTCGCGCCCCGCTTGATGGGTCGCGTAAATAACCAGTCGGCTGTTGGGTGAGAAACTGGGATTTTCGTCGGCCGTGGTATCGGTAATCGCAGTGGTGGCGCCAGTCGCCAAGTCCATCACATGCAATTTAAAAACCCCACTGACCCTTGAAATGTAGGCCAGCCATTTGCCGTCCGCACTGACCGAAGGTGAAATATTGTAAGTGCCAGTAAATGTCACACGCTCGGCGTTGCCGCCCGTCGCGGGCATGCGGTAGATCTGCGGTGCACCGCCACGGTCACTCACGAAGTAGATCGATCGACCATCGGCCGTATAGACCGGTTCGGTGTCAATGGCGCTGGACTGTGCCAAGCGCCGGGGCTCTCCACCGGTTGCATCCAGTAAAAACAACTGCGATCCCCCGTCGCGGCTCAGGGTCACGGCCAGCGTTTTTCCGTCTGGTGACCAGGTGGGCGCGCTATTTGAGCCTTTGAAATTGGCAACCAGCCTGCGCTTGCCCGATGCCACGTCGTGAACAAAGATAACGGGCTTACGGGACTCGAAGGATACGTAGGCGATTTGAGAGCCGTTGGGTGCCCACGAAGGCGAGATAATGGGCTCGGCGCTGTTGAGCGCGCTTTGGGCGCCCTCTCCATCCGCATCGGCAACCCACAGGTTAAAGCTCGGGCCCACCTTGGTGACGTAGGCAATTCGCGTGGAAAATATGCCTTTGTCGCCGGTCAATTTTTCATAGACAAAATCGGACACGCGGTGCGCAACCAGGCGCAGGTCGCCAACAACGACTGCGTAACTCTGTCCGCCCAGATCCTGCCCGCGCACAACATCCCACAGCCGCATGCGCACGTCGTACCGCCCGTCTGCAAGACGGGTAATGCTGCCGGTCACCAGCGCATCAGCACCCTTCTGTCGCCAATTCGATACGTCAGGTCGCGAGCCTTCATCCAGTGACACCGCGCTGGCGTCAACCGCGCGAAACTGCCCGCTTCGTTCGAGATCGGCCTGGACAATGGCAGCGATTTTCTGGGGTGCGGCATCTTCACCACGAAAGGCAGCAATGGCAACCGGAATCTGGGTCAGGCCAACGCCGCTTACCTCTACTCGGAACTGGGCCAGCGCAGGCAGACTGGCGAGTGTTGCCAGCAAAAGTAAAAATCGTCTTTTCAACATCATTGCATTATCCCAGTCTTGTAATGACCACATCGTCGTTTGGCCGCTGTTGCGAATATCCGAGCTCAGCCCGGGTCACTTGCGTATGAGAACGCTCCATGACCCGCTTTGCATTCTGGGACTCCTGGTGCCGGGCCGCTTCCCTGTGCCACAAATGAAATACCTCGGTGGCACAAAAACCGTTTTTCCGCGCAACGCCGCTGTTGTGAAGCCGCAGGACCAGGTCAGCGTCTTCGTGCCCCCATCCAACGAATGACTCATCAAATCCGTCTACACGCTCAAAGTCGCAGCGCCACACACCCATATTGCAACCGCGAATTCCCTTCCATGAAAACGCGCGATGCAGTCGCATCGGCAAATTGGGCAAACGCAACAAACCGGTGAGCTTGTTGGCTTGTCCCCGCACCCGTTGCTGAAACCAGAACCAGGGCGAACGCCCACAAAGGTGCTCATTCCCAGCCAAAACCTGAGCAGTCAGTTCAGCTGCCAGCAACACACGACTCCCATTCACCATGCAGCCCTGCTGCGCCAACGCCCTGTGGCGCGCTACAAAGTCCGTTTCAGGAACACAGTCACCATCGATAAAGATGACATATTCGCCAGTGGATGCAGCCACACCCCGATTGCGAATGCGCGACGCGGTGAAACCGATGTCCGGATGCCACACATGCGTCACGCCCAATTTCTTCGCAGTGGTGGACTTGGTCAAGGCAAGCTGATGCTCGGTTTGAGACCCGTCGTCGGCCACTATCACTTCAAAATGGCGGTCGGTTTGCAAGGCCAACCCGTCCAAAACCGCCAATAGTGCATCACTGCGGTTATAGGTCGTGATCACGACGGAGACAAGCTGGGAAGCATTCATTTTGAACTAGACTACAAGGCAGGCAACCCGTCGGGCACCTTCAGAAGTGGCCGAATACTACCACCCCCAGATGAGCACAATCTCCGTCTACATCATTGCTTTCAACGAAGCCGAAAAGGTCGCCGCGACCATTGAAAGCGCCAAATGGGCAGATGAGGTGATCGTGGTGGACTCCTGGAGCACCGATGGCACGCCCGAAATCGCAACTCGCCTGGGTGCCCGGGTGGTGCAGGTGGATTTCAAGGGATTTGGCGATCTTCGCAACCAGGCCATTGCGGCCTGCACCCATCCCTGGATATTCAGCCTGGACGCAGATGAGCGTTGCACACCTGCTGTGGAACAGGAAATCCGTGCCGTCATCAACAATCCGGACGCTGCCGACGTGTACTGGATGCCCAGGCGCAATTTCTTTATGGGGCGCTGGATTCGGCATTCGGGCTGGTACCCAAACTACCGCCAGCCCCAGTTGTTTCGCAACGGCGCCATGTCCTACGATATGAAGCCCGTGCATGAAGGTTATGTGCTGCACTCCACCAAGCCTATTGGTTATCTGCGCAACGCCATCTGGCAGTTTCCTTTCAAGAACATGGCCGAGGTCATGCACAAGTCCAACCGTTACTCCACCTTGGGTGCCCAGAAGATCGTGCACAAACGTATGACCATGGGCACCGCTTTGACACACGCCATATGGGCATTCGTCAAGCACTATGTGTTCAAACGCGGCTTTCTTGACGGCTGGGCCGGGTTTGTGATTGCGCTTGGCAATTTTGAAGGTACCTTTTACCGTTATGCCAAGGCCCTGGAAATTCAAAAGGGTGCCCAGTGGCAAGCCCCCACGGCACCTCCCGGTGATGTATGACGTGAACCGCGCAACC
>DAOQRI010000302.1:0-4247 GCA_035355475.1 Rhodoferax sp.
CCCAGCATCTCGGTGTTTTGAAAACCAAGGATCAGGCCCGGTTTGCGTCCAGCTGATTGGGGGCCCAGGTCTGCTGCGTGGCGGACAAGTGCCAGTGGGGCGTCTGGTGCACAGAGAAATCGATGCCAGTCCTGCAACTCGCTTTGGGTCATCTCAAAAGGGTCGCCATCGCCTGCAACATGCCCGACCGTAATGCAGGTGGCGCTGACACCCGAGGCCATTGCATCGCGGACGGCGCGGGCGTCAATGCGGCCCGTGGGGCCGCTCGGTATGCTTGCCAGGTCGTGGCGCTTCGCGGCTTCAAGCGCCACATTGGGATTGGCCAGACTTCCCTGCAGGTTGATGATCGGCCGTTGCATGGGGTAGGCGACGGCTGAATCAGTTCCGCGCGTGACTGATCTGCAGGCTGTCTACGCCCTGCACTTGGCGAAGCTGGCGTGACAGTTCGAACAGCGAGTTGGGTTCCGGGCGGCTCTTGAGCGCCACCATCACAAAGTTCCACGATACGGTGTGGCTGTGAGCGGTGATGTTGAGAGAACCCTCAGCCACCATATAGCCCCACTGGCGAATGGTGTTCTTCAGAACGCCCTCGCTGGGTTCAAAGCCCGGCGCAAAGCCCAGCACCACGCCCATGGCACGGCGCGACGGCAACCGGGCTTCCAGCTTGGGGCCCCACATCATCAGCGACGCCGACAGCAGCGACAGCAAAATTGCGGCCCCGAAAAAGCCTATACCCACCAGCACGCCAATGGCACACGACGCCCAGATGGACGCTGCCGTGGTCAGGCCGCTGATGTTCAAACCCTCTTTCATGATGACACCAGCGCCGAGAAAGCCCACACCGGTCACGATACCCTGGATCACTCGCGATGGATCCACCGGCACCGCAGAGTGCACGCTACCGCCCCACCAGAAACCTGGATAGCCCGCAAACACTGTCAGCGCGGCCGATGCCATGCACACAATGCCATAGGTGCGCATGCCCGCCGCCCGACCATGGTACGAGCGCTCGTAACCCACCAGCAAACCCAATGCCAGTGCACCGGCCAGGTTCATGAAAATCAGCAGGTTCACTTCCACCATGGGCTGTGACCAGAACGAGGCCAGGTAGGAAGGGCTTAGCGAAGTCATTGCGCATCTCCGTACAGGGTGGGCGGCGCGCGCTGGTTGCCATGCCGCTGGCAATGATGGTAGAGCAAATTGGGCGGCAGGAAAACGCGCTGTGCGCACGCGGCAGCCGTTATATAGTTGAGTGCTTATAAAGACGCCCATGCTCTCGCTCTCCATCGGTCCCTTGGCGCTGCCTGTGGCGCCCCTCAAACTGCTTCTTTCCTATCTGCTGGCCGCGTGGTTAGCTCGGTGGGTTTTTGCGCGTACCAACAAGGGCGATGCAACACGGCCGGAGAAAGGGCCTGGCAAGCAGGCCGGTGATGTCTTGCTCAATGCGCTGCTGCTGGGGCTGCTGGCTGGGCGCCTGGTGTTCGTCGCGCAGCATGCTCAGGACTACGCGGCAGAGCCCTGGGCCGCACTGGATGTGCGCGATGGCGGATGGAACCCCTGGGCTGTCGCCGTCACCGGTTTGGCCTGGGTGGCCTGGGGGCAGCATGGTGTGCCGGCCTTGCGCCAGGCACTCTGGGCTGGTGCGGCGCTGGGCCTGGGAGTGTGGCTGGCCTCGTCGGTGTTGCTCAGTTTCTACCAGCCAAAGACCTTGCCGCAGGTTCAGTTAGTGGACCTGGAGTCCGGGCGATCCGCGCCGTTACCCCACTTGTCGCCAGGCAAACCGCGCGTCATCAATCTGTGGGCCAGTTGGTGCGGCCCCTGTCGGCAAGAGATGCCGATGTTGGCAGCGGCGCAGCAGCGCGAAAAGTCGGTTGACATTCTCTTTATCAACGAAGGTGAGTCGACTGATGCGGTGCGCGCTTATCTTCGTGCACACCAGCTGGCACTTCGCCATGTCTGGCTAGATCCGCAGTCGGCCCTGGGTCCGGCATTGGGTTCGCGTGGCCTGCCGACTACTTTGTTTGTGAACGCGCAGGGCCAGGTGGTCGATACCCACATGGGCGTGCTCAATGGCCCGGCCTTGGCCAGCAAGCTCAAGCAGCTTCAGTTTTGAAAGGAAAAATCATGGCAACGACAGATCTACCTGCTTTTTTGATTGAGGATGAGATTAAGGTACTCGAAGCGCTGGTGCCTTTGGCGGGGCAGCGCAGCATCGAGCTGGGCTGTGGCAATGCGCGACTGGCCAGAACAGTGTTGGAACGGTTCGCGGATTCCCAGTGGGTGGGCTTGGAAGTCGATGCGCGCCAGCACGCAAAAAATCTAGCTGCACCGCAGGATCGCCTGCAGTTTGTGGCAGCTGGCGCCCAGGAAATTCCATTTGACACCGCCAGTTTTGATCTGGCGGTGATGCTCAAATCGCTGCACCACGTTCCACTGCCCCTGATGGCGCAGGCCTTGAAGGAAATCGCCCGGGTCGTGCGTCCTGGCGGGCACCTGTATGTGTCAGAGCCTGTATACGCAGGCGCGCTCAACACGATTATTCGCCATTTCAATGACGAAGGCGTTGTCCGAGCCGCCGCGCAGCAGGCGCTGGATCAGTCCCTGCTGGGCGGCGATTGGACGCAAGTCGCAGAGCGGCACTTTGATGTGCCGGTGAAGTTCCGCGATTTTGATGACTTTGAGCAGCGGATGATGCGCCCGACCTACGCCGACCATCAACTTGATGAGCAGAAAATTGCCACCGTGCGTGCGGCGTTCGAGCCCCACTGCAGCGCCGCAGGTGCCCGGTTTACCCGGCCCATGCATGTGCGGTTGCTGCAACGGAGTTCAATGGCCCAAATTTCAGGCCAGTAGCGCGTTGACACGCTTTACATACGCAGCCGGGTCGGCGGGCATACCGCCCTCTGCCAGCAGCGCCTGATCGAACAGGATGTGCGCCAGGTCGTTAAAGTGCACCGAGCCCTCCAGCTTCTTGACCAGGGCGTGTTCGGCATTCACTTCCAGCACCGGCTTCACTTCGGGCGCGGCCTGCCCGGCTTGCTTGAGCATGCGGGCCAGTTGGGTACTCATGCCGTCGTCCTTGACCACCAGGCAGGCAGGGCTGTCCACCAGACGGGTGGTCACGCGCACGTCTTCGGCCTTGTCCTTCAACGCTTCTTTCAGCTTGGCTAACAGGGGTTTAAAGGTCTCGGCAGCTTCCTCGGCAGCTTTCTTTTCAGCTTCGTCTTGGAGGCTGCCCAGATCGACTGCGCCCTTGGCCACACTTTGCAGCGGTGTGCCGTCAAACTCTTGCACAAAGTTCAGGGCCCACTCGTCCACGCGGTCGGTCATCACCAGCACTTCGATGCCCTTTTTCTTGAACACTTCGAGCTGCGGGCTGTTTTTGCCAGCGGCCAGGTTGTCGGCAGTGATGTAGTAAATGGCTTCCTGGCCTTCCTTCATGCGGGCTTTGTAGTCGGCAAAGCCCACGGTGGCGGAATCTGTCGTGGTGGAGGCAAAGCGCAGCAGCTTGCACAGGCGTTCCTTGTTGGCGAAGTCTTCGCCCAGGCCCTCTTTCAGCACCGCGCCAAATTCGCTGTAGAACTTGGTGTATTTGCCTGCCTGCGCCTTGTCTTCTTCGCTAACGACATCGGTCACGCCATCGGCCGAAGCTTCGGGCAATTTGTCGTTCTTCGCTAGGTCTTCCAGCATGGACAGCACGCGCTTGGTGCAACCCTCGCGGATGGCTTTAACGTCGCGGCTTTCCTGCAGCAATTCACGGCTCACGTTCAGCGGCAAGTCGGCGGAATCGACCACGCCCTTCACAAAGCGCAGGTAGGTGGGCAGCAAGGCTTCAGCGTCGTCCATGATGAAAACGCGCTTCACGTAGAGCTTCAGACCGCCCTTCTTGTCACGGTTCCATAGGTCCATGGGGGCCTTGCCTGGCAGGTACAGCAGCTGGGTGTACTCGGTGCTGCCTTCCACGCGGTTGTGGGTGTGGGCCAGAGGCGCTTCAAAGTCATGGCTGATCTGCTTGTAGAAATCGTCGTACTGGGCCTGCTCAATGTCTTTTTTCGGGCGTGTCCAGATAGCGCTAGCCTTGTTGACGGTTTCCCACTCGCCGGTCTTGACCATGCCGCCGGGCTGGCGGCCACCCTTTTCGTCGCTGGGGTTGATCAGTTCGCCATCTTTCCACTCTTCCTTTTCCATCTGGATGGGCAGGCTGATGTGGTCGGAGTACTTGTTGATGATGTTCTTGACCTTCCAGG
>DAOQRI010000303.1:0-4209 GCA_035355475.1 Rhodoferax sp.
CTAAAACGCTGCAAAATCAAGGGCTTAGGGTCAATTTAGACCTGCGCAACGAGAAGATTACGTATAAAATACGCGAGCATTCGATGCAGAAGCTGCCTTATCTGGTTGTCGTGGGTGACAAGGAGATGGCAGCAGGCGCTGTCGCAGTGCGTGCCCGGGGTGGTCAAGACCTCGGAGTGATGTCCCTGGATGCTTTTGTGCAAAAAGTCTTGGGTGACATTGCCAGCAAATCGGTTGTCTAAGCTTCCCCTTTGAGGCCAAAGATTGCGTTTTGCCTGCATGCAGTGTGCGGCTTTAGCTACAGTTTTTGTAGCAGATATTGTGAAGGATTGAGCCATCGCTACTGAATTTCGTGACCGCCGTCAGCGCGAAGAACGTAAACACCGTCTAAACCGGGAAATCATGGCCCCTGAGGTTCGCCTCTCCGGTCCGGAAAATGAACCCCTTGGTGTCGTGAGCCTGATGGAAGCCCTGCGTATGGCAGGCGAGCTGGATGTTGATCTGGTTGAAATTGCTGCTACGGCGAATCCGCCGGTCTGTCGTTTGATGGATTACGGCAAGTTCAAGTACCAGGAACAGAAGAAGGCAGCGGAAGCGAAAGCGAAGCAGACGGTCATTGAGATCAAGGAAATCAAGTTCCGCCCGGGTACAGATGATGGGGATTACAACATCAAGATGCGCAATATCAAGCGCTTCTTGGCCGAAGGCGACAAGTGCAAGATCACCTTGCGGTTTCGGGGTCGAGAGATTACGCACCAGGAAATCGGAATGGCATTGCTGAATCGGATCCGTGCCGATTTGGCCGATTTGATTGTGGTGGAGCAGTTTCCCAAGCTGGAAGGGCGTCAAATGATCATGATGATCGCGCCCGGCAAGAAAAAGCCCGGCGGGGTTGTGAAGTCTGTAGCAGAAGCTGCAGCGTAAGGAGTGTGGCGGGGCAACCCGCCGCCAAAAAGTGGAATGCCGAAAGGCGCCATTTTTTGAACGTGGTGAGTGTAAAAACTCGCCACTAAAAGTGGCTCGGGGCCAACAAGGCTGGAAGCAGTTTCCAGACGCCTCACGAGCACAAAGTAAAAGGAGCATTTATATGCCCAAAATGAAGACCAAGAGCGCGGCGAAGAAACGCTTCCGCGTCCGTCCAGGTGGCACCGTCAAGCGCGGCCAAGCCTTCAAACGTCACATTCTGACCAAGAAGACCACCAAGAATAAACGCCATCTGCGCGGCTCCACTGCAGTTCATGAGACCAATATGGGTCACATGGCGCAGATGCTGCCAGGCCGTGGTATTTAATTAACGACGAACAAGGAGTAACACAATGCCTCGCGTCAAACGTGGTGTAACGGCTCGCGCCCGCCATAAAAAAGTTCTGGTCCTTGCAAAAGGTTTTCGCGGTCGCCGCGGTAATGTCTTCCGTATTGCCAAAGAAGCGGTAATGAAGGCTGGGCAATATGCCTACCGTGACCGTCGTACCAAGAAACGTGTCTTCCGTCAGTTGTGGATTGCCCGTATCAATGCGGCTGCTCGTCAGTGCGGCATGACATACAGCCAATTCGCCAATGGGCTGAAGAAAGCCAATATCGAGATCGACCGCAAGGTATTGAGCGATATTGCTATTCACGACATGGCCGCTTTTGCCGGTATCGTGGAACAAGTCAAGGCCAAGCTGGCTGCTTGATTTTCGCCCTGTGAAGCTACTATTTTGGTAGCTTTCAGTGCATATAGAACAAGGGCTAGAGCTTGAAAGAGCGCTAGCCCTTTTTCATTGATCCCCAAATATATGAACGATCTGAACGCCATCGTCGAGTCTGCCCAAGCGGCCTTTGCCCAAGCTAACACGCCTGCTGATCTGGAAAATGCGAAGGCGCTGTTCCTGGGCAAGTCCGGGCGCATTACCGAGCTGATGAAAGGCATGGCTGCTCTGAGCGTGGACGAGAAGAAGTCGCGCGGCGCTGCCATTAACCTTGCCAAGCAGGCTATCGAAGCCGCGTTGACCGCGCGCCGCCAGGCCCTGGCGGATGCCGAGCTTCAAGCGCAGTTGCGTGCAGAGTCTTTGGATGTAAGCTTGCCGGGCCGCCAGCGCGGGCAGGGTGGTTTGCACCCCGTATCCCTGACGATGGAACGCATCGAGACCATCTTTGGCTCCATGGGTTTTGATGTGGCTCAAGGGCCTGAGATCGAATCCGACTGGTTCAACTTCACCGCATTGAATACGCCCGAGGACCACCCCGCGCGTTCCATGCACGACACCTTTTACGTGGAAGGCGGGTCCGAGACCGCGCCCAACCTGCTGCGTACCCACACCAGCCCCATGCAAATCCGCTACGCGGTGCAGCATGTCAAAAAATATAGCGGCAAGGCCAATGGTGGTGAGGACCATATCCTGTTCTCAGGTGACATGCCGGAGATCCGCGTCATAGCGCCTGGGCGCACTTATCGCGTCGACAGCGACGCCACCCACTCGCCGATGTTCCACCAGTGTGAAGGCCTGTGGGTAGGAGAGAACGTCAGTTTCAAGGACCTGAAGTTCGTTTTCACCGACTTCTGCCGCACCTTCTTCGAGTCGGACGACTTGGTTCTGCGTTTTCGGCCCAGTTTCTTCCCGTTCACCGAACCCAGCGCCGAGATCGACATCCAGTTCCAGAGCGGACCCTTGGCGGGACGCTGGCTGGAGGTGGCTGGCTCCGGTCAAGTTCACCCGAATGTGATTCGCAACATGGGTTTGGACCCCGAAAAGTACATCGGCTTTGCATTTGGTATGGGACCTGATCGGCTGACCATGCTGCGCTACGGCGTCAATGACTTGCGACTGTTTTTCGATGGCGACATTCGCTTCCTGTCGCAATTTCAATAAGCCAGCCTTGCTCCGAACCGATTAAGTACTATGCAATTTCCCGAATCCTGGTTGCGCTCGTTCTGCAATCCATCCCTTTCCACCCAGCAGTTGGCCGACACGCTGACCATGGCGGGCCTGGAGGTCGAAGACCTCAAGCCCGTGGCGCCTCCGTTTAACAAAATTGTCGTCGGAGAGATCAAGGAAGCGGTCCAGCATCCCAATGCCGACCGCCTGCGGGTCTGCAAGGTTGATGTGGGCCAGCCTGAATGGCTGGACATCGTGTGCGGCGCGCCCAATGCCCGCGTTGGTATCCGCGTGCCTTGCGCCTTGGTCGGCGCCGAATTGCCTCCCGGTGAAGATGGCAAGCCCTTTGTTATCAAGGTCGGCAAACTGCGTGGCGTCGAAAGCCAGGGCATGTTGTGTTCGGCAAAAGAATTGCAGATTGCAGATGACCACGGCGGCCTGTTGGAATTAGCTTCCGATGCGCCCTTGGGCCAGAACATCCGCGAGCACCTGAATTTGGATGACACACTGTTCACCCTGAAGCTCACACCCAATTTGGCGCATTGCCTGAGCGTCTATGGCGTCGCACGTGAGGTGTCAGCCCTGACTGGCGCAACACTACAGTCGCCAGTCTTCCCTGCGGTGGCTGTTGGAAATGCCGACAAGTTGGCCGTCAGGGTCAGTGCGCCCGATTTATGCGGACGCTTCTCCGGCCGCGTGATCCGCAATGTCAACACCAAAGCCAAGACACCGCAGTGGATGGTGGACCGCCTGGCACGTTGCGGCCAACGCAGCGTGACGGCGTTGGTGGATATTTCCAACTATGTGATGTTTGAGTTGGGTCGCCCATCCCACATTTTTGATCTGGACAAGATCCATGGCGGCCTGGATGTGCGCTGGGGCAAGCCTGGCGAGCAGATCAAGCTGCTCAATGGCAACACCGTGACCATCGATGAGAAGGTCGGTGTCATTGCCGATGACAACCAAGTCGAGTCCCTGGCAGGCATCATGGGTGGTGATGCCACGGCGGTGTCGGATGACACGCGCAATGTGTATGTGGAGGCTGCGTTCTGGTGGCCCAAGTCCATCGCAGGCCGGTCGCGCCGATTCAATTTCTCTACGGATGCCGGTCACCGTTTTGAACGTGGTGTGGATCCGCAACTGACGGTAGAGCATATTGAGCGCCTCACCCAGCTGATCATCGATATCTGCGGCACGTCAGAGACCAATTGCGGCCCGATTGATGACCAACAACCGAACATGCCGGCACCCGCTCCGGTCAGCCTGCGCGTTGCCCGCGCAAGCAAGATCATCGGTATGCCGCTGACGCAAGCCCAATGCGCAGATGCGTTACAGCGCCTTGGCTTGAATG
>DAOQRI010000304.1:0-4188 GCA_035355475.1 Rhodoferax sp.
GGGCATTCGCGGCCTGGCCTACTGGGATAACGGTTTCAAGTCGTTTTCCGCCAACAAGCCGATTCAGTCACCTGCTGACCTGAAGGGCAAGAAGATGCGCATCCAGTCGTCCAAGGTGTTGGAGTCGCAAATGCGCTCCCTGGGCAGCTTGCCGCAGGTGCTGGCTTTCTCCGAGGTCTATCAGGCGCTGCAAACCGGCGTGGTGGATGGTACCGAGAACCCCATCTCCAATCTTTACACCCAGAAGATGCACGAAGTGCAAAAGAACCTGACCCTGACCGAGCACGGTTACTTGGGTTATGCCGTCATCACCAACAAGAAATTCTGGGACGGATTGCCAGCCGACATTCGCAAGCAGCTGGATGACGCCATGGAGCAAGCGACTCGCTATGCCAACCAGATTGCCAAGCAGGAAAACGAGCAGTCTCTGGAAATGGTGAGAAAGTCCGGCAAAACCACCATCTATACGCCGACCGCAGCAGAACGCACGGCTTTCCGCAAGGCCACCATCAAGGTTCACACCGAAATGGAATCGCGCATTGGCAAGGACCTGATCAAGAGCATCTACAAAGAAACCGGGTTTGATCCCGCCAAGCTGTAAGAGCGCAACATGAAGATTCTCGACCACATTGAGGAGTGGTTAATTACCTTCCTCATGGGTGCGGCTACGCTGGTGATTTTTGCCTCTGTGGTGCACCGTTATGCGTCCGGTTACTCCATTCCCGGGGTCCAGGACTGGTTGCTGTCCATTCACATGGGATGGGCGCAGGAGATGTGCATCATCATGTTCGTGTGGATGGCCAAGTTTGGCGCAGCCTACGGCGTGCGAACGGGTATCCACGTGGGTGTGGATGTGCTGATCAACCGCATGTCCGACAGCAATCGGGGCAAGTTCGTGGTCTTCGGCCTCATGGCGGGGGCATTGTTCACCGGCATTGTCGGCACGCTGGGCTTGCGCTTTGTTTGGGAAAACGGCATGCATTACTCGCTGTTTACCAGTTTGGGGATGAACGTGGGTGATATTCCTGAAGGGCCAACCACTCCCGATCTGGAGTGGCCGACCTGGATCGTGTACTCCGTCATTCCCATGGGTTCGTACCTCATGTGCTTTCGCTTCATCCAGGTCGCGACCATTTTCCTGAAGACCGGTGAATTGCCGCACCACGACCATGGCCATGTGGACGGTCTGGACGAGGTGGAGCCTTTGGCTCCCGGCAATGACGATGCCATCTACCGCATGAATGACAACCTGCATCCGCGCGGTGTGGACGAAGAAGGAGGTTCCAAGTGAACTCACTGATCATCTTGGGACTGCTGGTGGTGCTGATGCTCACCGGTATGCCGATCTCGATTTCACTGGGCTTGACGGTGCTGTCCTTTCTGTTCTTTCTGACAGAGGTGCCCATTGAATCCGTTGCGCTGAAGTTGTTTACCGGCATTGAAAAGTTCGAAATCATGGCGATTCCGTTCTTCATTCTGGCGGGCAATTTCTTGACCCATGGAGGGGTTGCACGGCGCATGATTGCGTTTGCCACCTCCATGGTCGGTCACTGGCATGGTGGGTTGGGTCTGGGCGGCGTTGTGGCCTGTGCGTTGTTCGCAGCAGTATCGGGTTCCAGCCCGGCCACCGTGGTAGCTATCGGGTCCATCCTGATGCCTGCCATGGTGAAAGCCGGGTTCCCCAAGGGCTTTGGTGCCGGTGTGATCACGACGTCGGGCGCGTTGGGCATCCTGATTCCACCCAGCATCGTGATGGTCATGTACTCCGTGTCCACCAATACGTCTGTGGGCGCCCTGTTCATGGCCGGTGTCATACCCGGTTTGCTGCTGGCGTTCTTGCTGGGCCTTACCACCTGGTACCGCGCCAAGAAGAACAACTACCCCTGCCAACCCAAAGCGACCTGGGGTGAGCGCTGGGTGTCGTTTCGCAAGGCGATCTGGGGCCTGCTGCTGATCGTAGTGGTGATGGGCGGCATCTACTCCGGCATCTTTACGCCAACCGAGGCGGCAGCCATGAGTGCGGTGTATGCCTTCTTTGTGGCCGTGTTTGTGTACAAGGACATGGGCATGAAGGATGTGCCCCGCGTGTTGCTGTCCAGTGCCAACATGAGCGCCATGTTGCTGTACATCATCACCAACGCGGTGCTGTTCTCGTTCCTGCTGACACACGAAAACATTCCGCAACAGATGGCGGACCAGATGATTGGCACGGGCATTGGTGTCATTGGTTTCCTGCTGATCTCCAACGTGCTGCTGTTGATTGCCGGCAACTTCATGGAGCCATCCAGCATCGTGCTGATTCTGGCGCCCATTTTGTTCCCCATCGCCATCAAACTGGGCATTGACCCGGTGCACTTTGGCATCATCATGGTGGTGAATATGGAAGTGGGCATGTGCCATCCACCAGTGGGCCTGAACCTGTATGTGGCCTCCGGTATTACCAAGATGGGCATTACCGAACTGACGGTGGCCGTGTGGCCCTGGTTGCTTACCATGCTGGGATTCCTGGTGTTGGTGACGTACTGGCCCGCCTTGTCCCTGTGGTTGCCACGAACCATGGGCATGGTGACCTGAAGATCGCCACACTGGGCATATTTGCCCGAACCCGAAAACCCTGCTACCGTTTGGTATCAGGGTTTTTTATTGCCCGATTCGGGAGCGCAATCCATGTCAGAAACATCGCACACTCTCATTGCCTTTTGCCGTGAAAACAACCGTGTTTGCCCCATGCAGCAAAGCTGGAATGCCCTGTTCGAGATGCTGCCCCATCGCAAGCGGACGGCGTTGGGTTGGGAGCCTGCGCTACCCCTGGTGCTGGAAGCCTGGGAACACACACCGGCTCCCTTGAAGACTCTGCGGCTGGCAGAGCATATCGAGTGGGCGGCCGACCACGGTGCGCTGGAAAAGGTCGCTGCTTTCTTGCGGGCCCTGCCTGAGGACGAGTGGCTGCACACCAGTTGAGCGGGCTCAACCTGCTTTCAGATTGAGCGACTTGGCGTAGGTGGGTGAGCGGCGTTGCAGGCTGGCCTGTTCATAGGCGAACGCCATCGCGATTAGCGGGCCCTCTGACCAGGCTTTACCGACGAAAGACAGTCCCACGGGCAGCCCGTGGACCTGACCACAGGGCACCGTGATGTGCGGATAGCCCGCCACCGCGGCTGGTGAGGTAAAGCTGCTGCCCGGGGCATCACCATTGGTGAAATCAGTCAGCCACGCGGGGCCGCAGGTGGGAGCAACCAGGGCATCCAGCCGGTGTTCTGCCATCACACGGTCAATGCCCTCTGCGCGGGCGTACTTCAGGTTATTGGCCAGCGCGTCCTGGTATTGCGGACTGTCCAAACCACCTTTGGCCTGTGCTGCAATGAAATGCTCCTGCCCAAAGAATGCCAATTCGGTTTTCGGGTTCGCTGCGTTGTAGGCAATGATGTCTGCTAGTGTCTTGATGGGCGCTTGGGGGCCATAGTCTGCCAGGTAAGCAGACATGTCGGCTTTGAGCTCATAGAGCAGAACGGTTAATTCCGACTCGCCATACTTGTCGGTGTTGGGTATCTCAGGCACATCCACCAGGGTGGCGCCGAGTTGCTTGAATATGGCGAATTGCCTTTCCACCAAGGCCGATACCAGATCGCTGGAACCGGATAGCTGTGATCGCACCACCCCCACGCGCTTGCCTTGTAAACCCTTGCGGTCCAGATACTGGCTGTAGTCCACTTTTTTCTGGTCTGCCAGGCGCGTTGCAGGGTCGCGTTCGTCACTACCGGCCATCGCACCCAGCAGGGCTGCTGCATCTGCCACCGTGCGTGCCATGGGCCCGGCAGTGTCCTGAGAGTGCGCAATCGGGATGATGCCCGCGCGGCTGACAAGGCCTACCGTGGGCTTGATACCCACCAAGCCCGCTACGGATGCCGGTGAGGTGATGGAGCCGTCGGTTTCAGTACCCACTGCCACTGCAGCGAGGCTGGCCGCAATGCTGGAACCTGAGCCCGAGCTTGAGCCGCTGGAATTGCGGTCCAGCGCATAGGGGTTCAGTGTGAGGCCGCCGCGTGCACTCCAGCCGCTGGTCGAACGGGTCGAACGTATATTGGCCCATTCCGACAGGTTGGTCTTGCCCAATATCACCGCCCCCGCCTTGCGCAAGCTGGTCACCAGTGCTGCGTCGCGTGGCGGCTTCATGCCCACCAAGGCGAG
>DAOQRI010000305.1:0-4182 GCA_035355475.1 Rhodoferax sp.
ATGCCATTCAGGCCGCAAAGGCCCCGCACGCCTTCATGGGCATGACCAAAATGGGCCAGGCCGCCATTTTCGAAACCCGCGGCAATGATGACTGCCACGTCATTCTGCGCGGCGGCAAGGCCACCAACTACGCCAAGAGCGACGTGGACGCCGCCTGTGCCCTGCTTAAGGGCGCCGGTCTGCGCGAGCAGGTCATGATCGATGTCAGCCACGCCAACAGCAGCAAACAGCACGCGCGCCAGATCGTGGTGGCCGGCGAAGTGGCTGCCCAGATTGCCGCGGGCGACAAGCGCATCACCGGCATCATGATCGAAAGCCACCTGAAAGAAGGCCGCCAGGACATCGCTCCCGGCACGCCGCTGCAACACGGGGTGTCGGTCACCGACGCCTGCATCAGCATGGAGCAGACCATTCCAGTGCTGCAACAACTGGCCAGCGCAGTTAGGGCTCGCAGAGGCCTCTAGCCCTCGTCGAATATACATAATCAGCTACTATTGTTATAGCAATGCGACTCTGCATCCTGGACAACGACATTCTGGATGGCCATCTGGCCAAAGCGTATTCCAGCTTCGGTGCCCTGTTCATCCGCCTGTTTGAAAGCGTGGGTGTCGACTGGCACATGGAGGTGTTCAGCACCCAGCTGGGCCAGTATCCGGCGTCGTTTGACGACTTCGATGCGGTGCTACTCACCGGCAGCCGCGCCGATTCGTTTTCGGACGCGCCCTGGGCGGTGGAGCTGCGCCAGCGCGTTACCGCCTTGCTGAAGGCGCGCAAAAAGATGGTGGGCGTTTGCTTTGGCCACCAGCTCATTGCGCTGTGCATGGGTGCACCTGTGGGCCGCGCACCGCAGGGTTGGGGCGCCGGGCGCATGACCTATGACTGGCACCGCCCGGAGCTGCCGCATGCGGCCGGGCGCACCCACATATCCTTGCTGGCCAGCCACCAGGACCAGGTGTTTGAACTGCCCAGCGGCGCCACACTGGTAGCCAGCAGCGACTTCTGCCCGGTGGCAGCATTCACTGTGGGGCAAGAGGTGTTTTGCATCCAACCCCACCCCGAATTTGAACCCGGCATCAGCGCCTACCTGATGGACAAACGCCGAGACATTTTGGGCGAAGAAAAATACGCCGCCGCCCGCGCCAGCCTGCAGCACGGCCACGAGGGCGAATACATTGCCCGCATGGTGGTGGCTTTTCTGGAAAAGCCGGCACCGGCGAACTGAACATTTGCAGCATTCATCACCCGCGGTTCAGCGCGCAGGCCTGAGCACCTCTGCCACTGTTTCAGCATCCAGCGATCGCGCCGCACCGAATCCAGCCACCTGCCGGGCGCCCTGCACGGTGATCCCCACAAACATGAAGTCGCCCAGTTCCGTCATGGGCTCAGCCTCCGGGAAACGCGCCAGATAGGCGTCCCGAGCCAGCTGCCACACGGCGCTATCACGTTCCAACACCGCGGCCACACCCTCCAGCGACACACGCGCCAAGGCATGCACAGGCTCACCCGCCACCTCGGCCTGCATGACCAGCAGCGACACGTGTGACGTGGTCTGCAGGTTGCGGGTGTGCCCGGCCAAACCGCTGACATGGATGACCAGTTGGACGGACGCAGGCTCCACCGCAAACGGCACCATGGAAACAAAGGGAGAGCCGTCGGCATTCAACGTGCCCAGGGCGGCCACGCGTTGGGTCTGGAGCAGCGTGCGCAAGGCAATAGTGAGGCGGGGTTCGTGGGTCATGCGCCCATGTTAAGGGCTGAGGCCGGCCCCGCGGGCGTCGGGTGCGCCCGGGGGTTTGGCTCAACAACGCCAGACCTTGTGGGTCCGGGTAGTACAACAGGGGTTTGCCGGGTCGGCAGCACCTGTTGCTGGGCTGTGGGTAACAGATGCACCCAGTGTAGGCTGGCATGCCCGGCAGACAATTGCGTTCTTGCCACCATTTTTTGAAATATAGGCATACTCTGCCTTAAATTGAATAATAATTGGCAGAATTATGAAACTGGATCGCTACGACCAGCAAATACTGGAAGTCTTGCAGCAAGACGGTCGCATCAACAACCAGGACCTGGCGGACCGCATAGGCCTGTCGCCCTCACCGTGCCTGCGCCGGGTGCGTGCGCTTGAAGAGTCGGGCTTGATTGCCGGATACCGCGCCGTGTTAGACGCTAAAAAACTCGGCCTGACCTTGATGGCCTTGATCCATGTCTCTATGGACGTGCACACCCCGGCACGCTTCGCCAACTTTGAGGCCGTCGTCAAGTTGCTGCCCGAAGTGCTGGAATGCCTGCTGATCACTGGCCAGGATGCCGACTACCAACTTAAGGTGGCGGTGCGTGACATGGACCACTACCAGTCTCTGTTGCTGACCCGGCTGAGCGGAATCGAAGGTGTGACCGGCGTGCACTCCAGCTTTGTTCTGCGCCAGGTGCTGGTCAAGACTGCGCTGGATGTCGCTACCCGCGCGCCCTGAACCATGTGCCTGATTGCCTGGAACTGGCAGCCGCACAGCAGCACGCCGCTGCTGTTGCTCTCCAACCGTGACGAGTTTTATGCACGCCCTGCACAACCCCTACATTGGTGGCAGTCCACACCCAGCCAACCCCGGGTACTGGCAGGCAAAGACCTGCAAGCTGGGGGCACCTGGCTGGGAGTGAGCAGCAGCGGGCGTCTGGCCGCTTTGACCAACTACCGCACCCCCGAGCCCGCGCGCAACGACACACCGTCGCGTGGCGAACTGGTCGCCCAGTTTCTGCAACAACACATGCCTGCAGACGCGTTCCTGCGGCAACTGGCCCACACCGCTGCGCACTACAACCCCTTCAACCTGCTGGTGTTTGATGGTCAGCGGCTCCTGGGGCTGGAAAGTCGCAGCGCCCATGTTTTGAATCTGGAACCGGGGATTGGCGCAGTATCCAACGCCAACTTCCACACGCCCTGGCCCAAACTCACACGCCTTGCAAAGGGGCTTGAGTCGCAAGTGGCACTAGGGCGTGCTGACGCACACCATTTGCTACCCCTGCTGCACGACCGCACCGTGGCGTCCGACGAAGAACTTCCCCAAACCGGTGTGCCCCTGCCACTGGAACGCCTGCTGTCAGCCACTTTCATCACCTCCCCCGAGTACGGCACGCGCGCCTGCAGCGTCGTTGCCATCCACACCACCCACGTCGATTTCACCGAACAGGGCTTTGGCGCACAAGGCATGCTGGGGACAAACCGCCAGCAATTTGCGCTGGACCTTGAAGACAGACCAAAGCCCACCATCTAAGAGCATTGAAACTCTGCCGGTCGAACACCTCGCCCGGCTCCCTCTATGGCCTTGGCCCCGGTATTTCTGCTTTCTCTGGCATTGCATGCACTCATCGGTTGGCGCGTAGCGCCTGATCTGGCGTCCGTCGATGGCGCATTGGGCATTGCGCTGTGGATGGTTCTGGTGCTGTCAGCCCTGCTGATGCCCCTGGGTTTGGTGGCCCGCCGTTTGAGCAAGCCACCCGTTTCGGGCGTCCTGACCTGGATGGGTCTGCTATGTATGGGCCTATTTTCATCATTGTTGGTACTGACGGTCTTGCGCGAAGTGCTGTTGCTGGTCGCACAAGGCGCCGAATGGCTATGGCCTGAGGTCATAGGACTTGCCGCGCTGCGCACCGACACCGCCGAAGCCCTGCCGGTGCTGGGCCTGCTGGTCACCCTGCTGGGTTTCTGGAACGCCAGGCGCACCGCGGCCGTGGCGACAGTCGATGTACCCATTGCCAACCTGCCCGAAGCCCTGCAGGGATTTACCGTGGCGCAAATCAGCGATATCCATGTCGGCCCCACCATCAAGACGCAGTACCTGCAACGCATCGTCAACAAGGTCAATGGTCTGAACGCCAACCTGGTGGCCATCACGGGTGATCTGGTCGATGGCAGCGTCAAAGAATTGGGACACCACATCGCACCACTGGCGCAATTGACCTCCACGCATGGAACTTTCTTTGTCACCGGCAACCATGAGTATTACTCGGGTGCCCACAGCTGGATCGACGCCCTGCGCGCACTCGGTGTGCAGGTGCTGATGAACGAGCATGTCTTGGTGCACCACAGCATCGATGATCAGGACCCCGAGACGGCCTTGATGGTGGTAGCGGGTGTGACCGATTTCAGCGCCCACCATTTCGATGAAGCCCACCGCAGCGATCCGCACA
>DAOQRI010000306.1:0-4176 GCA_035355475.1 Rhodoferax sp.
GCGTGCACATGTCGGTCTGCACGCCAATGGCCATGGGCACGCCGCCGCAGTCGATGTGGCCCAGCATCTCGGCCATGGCCATGCCGTAGCTGTAGTCCAGCCCCGCACCCCCATAGGCCTCAGGCTTGGTCAGACCCAGGAGGCCCAGGTTGCCCAGCTTCTTGAAGACCTCGTGCGCCGGAAACATCTCGGCCTCTTCCCACGCGTCCACATGGGGGTTGATTTCAGCGTCGATAAAGCGCTTGAGGGTTTTTTGGAATTCCAGATGTTCGTGGGTGAATTGCATGGAGGTCTCAGACTTGAAAAACTTTAGGGGTATGGGCTCTGTGAAAGCCGTTGAAGGGCTTGACTGCATCGCGCGCCTGCACCGCCGCATCGGGAACGCGCATGGGGTAGCCCGCACGGGCCTGTGGGCGCGCACCGTCAATACGCAACGTGGTGCCACTGATGAAGGACGCAGCAGGGCTGAGCAAAAACACGATGCCTGCAGCGGTTTCGGCCTCGGTACCAAAGCGACCGGCGGGAATGGTTTTGGCCATCTCGCGGATCATGGGCGCCATCTCCACGGGGTAGTTGTCCATGCCGCTGGAGGCGATGTAGCCGGGTGCCACCGCATTGACCCTCACACCCCGGGCCGCCCATTCCACCGCCGCCGTTTCGGTAAAGCTGACCATCCCCGCGCGCGCGGCACCGCTGTGGCCCATGCCGGGCATGGATCCCCACATGTCGGCCACGATGTTGACGATGGATCCACCGTGCTTGTTCATGCTTTGCAGATAGCACTCGCGCGCCATCAAAAAGCCGCCCGTCAGGTTGGTATTGACCACGGCTTCCCAGCCTTTGGCGCTGATGGCTTCTAGTGGCGTCATGAACTGGCCGCCGGCATTGTTGACCAGCCCGTTGACCGGGCCATGTGCGGCCACAATGGCGGCCACGGTCTGCTTGACCACTTCTTCTTGGCGGATGTCACACACATGGAAGCTGACCTGTCCGCCATCCTGGGTGATTTCATCGGCCACCTTTTGCAGCTTCTCCACCTTGCGGCCCACCAGCGCCACCTGGGCACCCAACGCAGCCAGCTCATGCGCCGCACAGCGTCCGATGCCCGAACCGCCGCCGGTGACGATGACCACCTGGCCTGCGAACAGGTTGGGGGCAAAAACAGAACCATAAGACATAAAGACCCTCAATCAGTTGGCAACCGGGAAAAACAACGACATGGCGGCGTCCGTCAAATCCTGAACGGACGCGCCTTTCTTGGCATCAAACCACTGCACCGACCAATTCAGTGCACCCAAAATCAGCAGCCGCGCCAACCCAACAGGCGCACGCAACTGGCCGCTGGCATGCAGTGCAACCAGCACCGGCATCCACAGGCTTTCATACTCAGAAATCAGCTGTGCCACCAGCTTGCGCTGGCGCGCCTGTAGCGAGCGGGACTCGTACAGCATCACCGGCACAAAGTCGTTGCCCGGCCCCAGCAGCACGTCGAAATGCACCTGTACCAACTGGCGCAGCTGGGCGTGGGGCGGCAGGAGGGAGTGGCCCGGTGCCTGAACCACCGCGCGCTGGCGTGACAAGGCGGTGCGCATGCCTTCTTCCATCACCGCAAACAGCAGCGCATCCTTGCTCTTGAAATGGTAGAAGGGCGAGCCACTTTGCATGCCGGCTGCAGCTGCGATGTCGCGCGTGGTGGTAGCGGCAAAGCCCTGGCGGCGAAAAAGCGAGGCCGCGGCAGCCAGCAGCGCTACACGGCGGTTGCCATCGTCGCGCTCATCCACCGTTTTACGGGGTCTGCCACGCGGGCGCTTGGCAAAGGCTGCGTCGGGTTCCAACAGGGCTGAATCGGTGGTCATGCACCGACGATACCAAATTCATTTATTTTTAGCAAGCAAATGCTTGGTAAAAATAATCAGGCGATGCTCACCAGTGGCAAGACCATTTCGACTTGTGTTCCCTTGCCGACCGTGGAGGTCATGGTAATCCGCCCACCCAGTGCCTTGGTCACCAGATTCTGTACGATGGCCATGCCCAGCCCTGTGCCACCTTTGCCAATCTTGGTGCTGAAAAACGGGTCAAATACCTTGCCCAGCAACTCGGGCGCCATGCCGATGCCGTTGTCTGCCACAACCAGCGTCACGCTCTGGGCTTCCGACTTCGCGCTGATGGTGAGTACCCCGTCGGTGCAGCCTTCAAACGCGTGCAGGTAGGCGTTGTTGACCAGGTTGATCAGCACCCGCCCCAGAGCGCCGGGCTGGCTGTCCATGGTGATACCGGGTGCGATGTTGACCTCAATGCGGTGTGGCAGACGCTTCAGGCTGGGGCTGAGTGTGTGCAATATTTCCTTCACCACGACATCGAGCTTGAACGTGCGGCGCTGCTCGCTGGCCTGATCGGCCGCCACCTGGCGAAAATCTCCCAGCAGTTCCACCGACCGCCCCAGATTGGATTCCAGCAGCGCAACACCATCGGATACCTGCTCCACATAATGGTCCAGTGACGAGCGCTTGATTTGTCCGGTCTTCAGGGCGTGCATCATGACCTTGGTCTGCTCGGCGAGCGTGGAGGCCACCATCCGGCTGTTGCCCAGCGGCGTACCCAGCTCATGGGACACGCTGGCAATGAGGGTGCTCAAGGTGGCACGGGCCTCACTGTCGGCCAGGTTGTCCTGCGACTGGCGCAACTCAAGCATGGCCTGACGCAGTTCAGCCGTGCGAAGCACCACGCGATCTTCCAGCGACTCATTGAGCTCCTGAACCTGACGTAGCGACTGGCGCAGCATCAGCTGCACTTTCACGCGTGCACGCACGGTGGCTGCATTGACAGGCTTTGAAATAAAGTCCACCGCACCCAGCCGCAAGCCCTCGGATTCATCTTCGGGGTTGCTGTGCCCGGTAACAAAGATCACCGGAATGTCCTGGGTGCGGGGATCGGATTTCAGCTTGACGCACACCTGGTGGCCGTTGAGCCCCGGCATGATGACATCGAGCAGGATCAGGTCGGGCAGCTGAGTGGCACAAAAAGTGAGTGCCTGCTCACCACTGGTGGCCATAAAGACCTCATGGTCAGTCTTGAAGATCTGGTGCAGGACCTGAATGTTCGAGGGCTGGTCGTCCACCACCAACAGGACAGGTTTACGCGGGGTCTGATGGGTCATGTCAGGAAGGACTGTGCCGGATTTCAGACCCCATGGCAAGTGCGGCACCGGCGCACCTGAGCCGGTGCGCACGCGCTACTTGGCTGCGGGTGCAGCACCTGCAAAAGTGCCGGCACGCACCAGCACCATATTTTCGGGTTTGAGGTACTTCTTGATGGCCGCATTGACCTGCTGGTCCGTCAAGGCTTCCACTTTGGCAGGAAACTCGTCGAGCCAGGTGACGTTGTAGCCCCGGTTAACGGCGCTCAGCAAAGCACCCGCCATGCCACCGGTGGTGGCCAGACCGGTCTTGAAGGAGCCAATCAAATTGCTCTTGCGTGCACGGATCTCGGTGGAGGAGGCACCTGCGTCATACCAGACTTTGAGCTGGCGCTGCGTGGAGGCAATGCCTTTGTCCAGCAGATCGGGGGCAAACGTGCCGTAGATGCGCCAGTCGCCATCATTGACCATGTCATTTTGCAGCGTCGAGCCCACGTCATAGGTCAGGCCTTCCTTGTCGCGCACATTGGCCATCAAACGCCCTGTGAAGCCACTGCCCAGAATCGCGGTGGCCAGTCGCAAAGCCTGGTAGTCGGGGTCGTTGTAGCGCAAGCCGCTGGGCTGGCCCATGATGATGGAGATGCTGGTTTTTCCGTCCATGGCCACATCCTGCGTGGCTGCCGCGGCCGGGCCAGCCGTCTTGGCCGCACGCACCACCGTCTTGCCGCCCGTCCAGCCAGCGAAAGACTTCGCAATTTCGGCCTGCATAACGGGCAAGTCCAGGTCGCCCACCAGCACCAGGTTCATGGCAGCCGGGCCGTAGTTCGCCTGGTGAAAGGCAAGTACATCATCTAGCGTGGCGGCCTCAATGGCGGCGAGCAGTTCGTCCGGCGCCACGCTGCGGCTAGGGTGTCCTATTGGGTAGGTCAAGCGGTTAAATGCATCCGCGGCGCGGTAGTCCGTGCTCTCCAGGCTGCGCTTGATGCCGCCTGCCAACTGCTTCTTTGCCTTGGCAAACTCTTCTGGCGCAAAGGCAGGGG
>DAOQRI010000307.1:0-4172 GCA_035355475.1 Rhodoferax sp.
CCTGCTGCCCCTGCAGGGCGTTGGCGCGGACACCCTGTCGCAGTATGAAAAATTCGCACGGTTGGTGGAGCAGACGCGCCACGCAAACCGCTGGACCATGCCAGTGCAAAACAGGGCTCTAGCCCCTGTGCAATCTACGCTGTCTGCTACTACGTTCATAGCGTATCTGGACCAGCAGAGTCTGACCGACCGCCACCTGCGCTGGTATCTGGACTATTGTTGCCGCGATGACTACGGCGCTGGCATCGCCTCCGTGTCAGCCTGGGCGGGCATCCACTACTTTGCCAGCCGCCATGGCTTTCATGCGCCGGGCACCGAGGGGGTCGAGCGCGAAGGCCTGCTCACCTGGCCCGAGGGCAATGCCTGGCTCACCCGGCGCATGGCTCTGCCCCTGGGCGAGCGGCTGCACACCGGCCGCGTGGTGGTGCGCATTGCCACGGGCAGGCATGGCGCAGAGGTGGACGCCTTCAACACCGCCACCCAGTCGCTGGAGCGCTGGCAGGCGCAGCAGGTCGTTGTGGCGTTGCCGGTGTTTGTGGCCGCGCGGGTGGTGGAAAATCCGCCTGATTTTTTGCGCGCGGCCAGCCGCCAAATCGTTTACGCGCCGTGGTTGGTGGCCAACATCCATATGCAAAGCCCCTTGCACGACCGACCGGGCGCGGCACCGAGCTGGGACAACGTGCTGTACGACGATGCAAACGGAAAAGGCGGCCTGGGCTATGTGGATGCGACGCACCAGAGCCTCAAGTCAACCGTTGGCCCCACGGTACTCACGCACTACCGGGCGCTGGGTGACTTTTCTGGCGATGCATCACATGGGCGCAAATGGCTGCTGGATCGGCCCTGGGCGTCCTGGCGCGACGAGATCGTGGCCGAGTTGTCGGCCGCACATCCGGACCTGGCCTCCAAAGCCACCCGGGTGGACATCACCCGCTATGGCCATGCCATGGCGATTCCGGTGCCAAATATTCATGGTCAAACTGGCCTCTGGCCCTCGTCGAATATGCGTAGACCGCTATCAAAGAAGGAGCAATTGCCGGTGCGCCAGGTGCTGGCGTGGGATCGGCTGGCATTTGCCCACAGCGACTGGGCGGGCTACTCGGTGTTTGAGGAGGCCTTTACTGCGGGGCACGGGGCGGCAATTTGACCTGCAACAGTTCGCGCAGGAAATCCAGAAAGGCGCGGGTGCGCGCTGGAATCAGTTTGCGCGATGGCACTGCGGCGTAGACCGTGAGGCGGCCAAATATCCAGTGTGGCAGCACCTGCACCAGCGCACCGCTGGCCAGGTGGGGCTCCACCAGCAGGTGGGACAGAACGGCAATGCCGGAGCCGTCCAGCGCGGCGCGGACCAGCACGTCAAAACTGACCGACTGCAGGGCGACCGGCATGTCCACCTCCACCATCTCGCCGGTTCCGCTGGCCGGGCGCAGGCGCAATTGCCGGTTGCCATAGCCGCCGCCCTGCTGCCACGGAAATTTCAGGTAATCGTGGTGCTCCAGATCCTGGGGCTGCTGTGGGGTGCCCGCACGCTGCAGGTAGGCGGGGGCGGCGCACAAAATCCACTCGGTCGATGCCAAAGGCCGGGCCACGATGCTGGCATCAAAACCCTCATCCACCGCCATGAACGTGACGTCAAACTCATCGACCCGCGACTGCGGGAAAGGGTCGATGGCAATGTCCAGCGCCACCTTGGGATGGCGCAGGCGCCACTGCGCAATGTGGGGTGCCAGAAAGTGGGACGCCAGCACCGGCGACGCCAGCACATGCACCGTGCCACTGAGTGCCTGTGTGCTGGAGCCCACGGCGGCCTCGGCATCGTCAATTTCGTTGAGGATGCCGCGCACGCGTCGCAGATAGACCTCACCGGCATCGGTCAAGGCCAGCTTGCGCGTGGTGCGCTGCATCAGCCGCGCACCCAGGTGTTGCTCCAGGTCGCCAAACAACCGGGTCACGGTGGCCGGGGACATGTCCAGGGCCCGCGCGGCAGCAGCAAAACCGCCTTCATCGACCACCCGCTGGAACACCCGCATGGACAAAAGCCTATCCATGGCCGCAATAAAGAATTTCAAGAGTCATGATTGTTTCATTTTACGCAATACTTAATTGCTGACCAGAGGGTTTTTAATTTGACCATACCGGCCTAAAGTTCATCCCATCGATGAGCCGAAACCTATTTGACGACTCACCGAGGCTGGACAAGACGGGGTGAAACCACCCCCGACCTGCCCGGAAATGTCTATCAACTTTTGAAGGAAACACCATGAAAACATCTTTTGCACGCACCGCCGCCATCATCGCTTTGGGATTGGGCGCCAGCGCCAGCTTTGCCGCATACACACCGGCACGCCAGGTCCCCGCTGCAGGCGAAGGCCCATTTGCGACCACCCAGCAACAACAGGCCACCAGCGCGGTTACCCGGGCTGCCGTACGCTCCGAATATCAGGCCGCCCACACCGCCGGTGCATTGCCTGCCAACGGTGAGTCGGTGACCATTCGCGGCAACGCTGCCCCCAGCACCTTGAGCCGTGCAGCGGTCAAGGCGGACTTCTTCCAGGCGCAAAAGGCTGGCACCCTGCCCGCCACCGGCGACCGCAGCTAAGCCCGCCCGGGCCCAAGCGGCCCGCATCCGTCGCGCACCAGTCCCGCCTTTGGCGGGACTTTTTTTTTGCCTTGGGCGTGGCTGACTACACTCAGACCCTCTACAACGCAAACCCGCAGCGGCCATGGAACTCGCAGTATTGGTGATGATTGTGGCCTTTGTGGGTTACACCTTTCAGGCGCGCGACGAGCGCAGGCGCATTGGCTTGCTGGGCCACTACCTGGGCCAGTACCAGATCGAAAAACTCATGCAAACCCTGACGGACGGCTACATGCGCGCCCTGGGTGAGGCGGATGCTGCGCGACAGGCGCAAATCTGGAGCATGCTGACCACCACCGAGACCGCCCTGTGTGAGCAGTTCAGGCGCTTTGTCCTGGATCTGGCCCAGCTTGACGCCGACGCTGCGCGGGTCAGCAAGTTGCCACTGTCCATTTATTTCACCGCCAAACTTCTGCCCAACGAGAGCTTTGACCTGCGCAAAATGCTGTCCATCCACGCGCATGGCATAGCCCAGGCGGTGGACAACAACGCGCAACGCAGCGCCAAAGACAAGGCCTTTACCGTGCTGGCTGAGATATTTTTGATGCAGCACACCTGCCACTGGTATTGCAAGTCCAAGGCGGTTGCTTCCACCCGGCTGGTGTTGCGCCACCAGACGCCCTATGCCAAGGTGCTGGAGTCGGTTTCTGCCGAAACACGCAAGGCCTATAACGCGCTGATTGCGCGCTGAACGGCCGGTACACTGCGGGCCGCACGCTTCTCCCAATTTCGATCTATCCATTCTTCTTCTTTACTACCCTGGGGCTATCTCTCATGCAGCACGTCGTTTTCAACCAAAAAGGTGGCGTTGGCAAATCCACCATCACCTGCAACCTGGCGGCCATCAGTGCTTGGCAGGGGCTGCGCACTCTGGTCATCGACCTGGACTCACAAGGCAACTCCACCCGCTACCTGCTGGGTGCCGACATGCCTGCCGACTTGCCCAATGTGGCGGAGTTTTTTGAGCAAAGCCTTAAGTTCACCATCCGCGACAAATCGGCCAGCGAGTACATCGTGCACACGCAGTGGGAAGGACTGGACGTGATGCCCTCAAGCCCGTTGCTCGATGAACTGCACGGCAAGCTGGAGTCGCGCCACAAGATCTACAAGCTGCGCGACGCGCTGGAACTGCTGGCCGAGGACTACGACCAGATCTACATCGACACGCCCCCGGCGCTGAATTTCTACACCCGCTGCGCGCTGATTGCCGCGCAGGGTTGCCTGATCCCGTTTGACTGCGACGATTTCTCGCGCCGCGCGCTCTACACCCTGCTGGAAAACGTGCAGGAAATCCAGGCCGACCACAACGCGGAGCTGAAGGTGGAGGGCATCATCGTCAACCAGTTCCAGTCCCGCGCCAACCTGCCCCAGCGCATGGTGCAGGAATTGATTGACGAAGGCCTGCCCGTGCTGCAGCCCTACCTGCGCTCGTCGGTGCGCATCCGCGAATCACACGAGCAATCGCTGCCCATGATCTTTCTGGACCCCAGCCATACGCTGACACAGGAGTTTGTGGCGCTGCACGACGCGCTGG
>DAOQRI010000308.1:0-4166 GCA_035355475.1 Rhodoferax sp.
TCTACGGCTGTTCTTCTGACGATTTCTCGGTACGGCCGCAACAGTTCACTGTGACGACTCCCACTCTGACCAACGCGGCGCTGACTGGAACACCCAAGGCCTTCGCTGGCACAGCGTTCACGTTGGACGCCGTAGCCGGCGTAACCTCTGGCTATACCGGAACACCCGCATTAATAACCACAAAAGTTCAAGACCATGCCAATGTGAATATTGAGACAGGCACGCTGTCGGGTAGCTTCTCGGCGGGCACTGGCCCCAAAGCCAGTGGCACTGCGTTTAAGTACCTGGACGTTGGCAGCATCAAGTTGTTAGTTGATGCGGTGGTGGACAGTGGTTTTACCAGCGTGGATCAGGTTGGTGACTGCGTCGCTGGCAGCACGTCCAATACCCTGGCGGGCGGACAATACGGTTGCAACGTTGGCAGTGCAGCATCCTCCACTATGGGGCGCTGGCACCCTAGCCATTATTCGTTTGCCGGCAGTCTTACTTCTGCCTGCGCGTTGGGTGGCTTTACCTATATGGATCAGGATGCGCTGGGTGTAATGCTGACCCTGAAGGCCCATGCGTCGACGGGGGCCGCCGCCGCCGCGACCGACCCGGTGGTCAGTCGTTACACAACCGGCTATACCAATCTGTCATCGGTCACGATCAGTGGCGACAACAGCGGATCTGCTGTAGCCGTCACGCGCCTGACCAATCCCGCCTTTCCCGCGATGCCGAACACGGCACTGTGGAATACGGGACTGTTTCAGATTAGCGACACTTATGCCTTCAGCAAGCTACCCGCTGGGCCTGACGGTGCGTATGACCTGTTCAAGCTGATGGCTGGACTAACTGACCCGGATGGTGGCTCGCTGATTGGGGCTGCGACTGCAAAGGAGACCAACGCCACAAAAATCCGTTATGGTCGCCTTCAACTACAGAATGCATATGGTTCGGAATTTTTGACGCTTCCTGTGCAAATGGCATTGCAGTATTGGAATGGTAGTTGGCAAAAAAATACTCTGGACTCTTGCTCGGCAGTCTTGGCGAGTCAGTTTGCCTGGTCGTTTCCGGCGGGTACGGCTCCACGCTTGAACAACCTGGCTGCCTGCGAGTCGTTTGTGAGTGTTGCAGGCGCTGCGCCCAATTACACCGTTACTTTGAGTGCCCCTGGAACCGGAAACGCCGGCTGGGCGGATCTGATGCTGAATTTGGGTGCTGCCGCCACGGGTGCCAGTTGTACCTCGGCAACGGCAGGAACGGCCGCTACAGCAAACATGCCGTGGCTTCAACATGATTGGACGGGTACGGGAATTGCAAATCCCCGGGCCCGGGCTACTTTCGGTGTCTTCAAAAGCCCGTTGATCTACCGCCGCGAGAACTATTGACCCAGTTTGCCCCGTTTTTTGTTGGACAATGCTCAAAAGCCTGCGAATCAATGACATGATTGCGCCAGTAGCTATTAAAATGAGAGCAGACAATTCTCGTGTCAAAACACCCATGATGGACGCAATGGCGGTTAGCAATTCACGGATATGGCGGGGGCGCAGATAAGCATGCGCTGGCCCTGGCAACGCAATTCATCCAAAGATCACCTGGTCGCATCGTGGTCCGCTGGAACGTTTGCCTATGTGCGCGCGGGCGCCAATCCGCAAGGCCAGTTTGAGGTCCAGCATGTTGGCGTCGAACTTCAGGGATCCGATAGCCAGGACGACTTTATCCGCCGCTTGCAGGCGCTGGGGCTTAAAGGGCTGGTGGCGCACATCATGCTGCGCCCCGACCAATACCAGCTGCTGCAAATCGACGTACCGCCCGTTGCCCCCGAAGAATTGCGCTCTGCCGCGCGTTTCCAGATCCGGGACATGGTCAACGTCCATATTGACGACATCACGCTGGACGTGATGCAGGTGGGCGACGGCCAGCACAAAGGTCCCAACCACCTGTTTGTGGTGGCGGCCAAGAACGAAGTGGTCCGTGAGGTAATGGTTTTAGGGGAGGCTCTGCATTGGAAAGTGCCGGTGATCGATATCCAGGAAACCGCGCAACGCAACTTGCAAAGTACGCTGGCTCAACGCGATGGGGTGCTGGATCGTGCGGATGCTGCGGTGTTCATCACCGATGAGCGTCAGGCGGTGTTGACGATCAGCGCCAATGAAGAGCTGTTCTTTACCCGCCGACTGGATTTGCCACCGGGTTTCCTGGGCATGGCCTGGGGTGAGGGCAGCGGTGCCGGGCCTGATGAAGCAGAAGACGCGTTCACTCCCGTAGGTGAATATGTGCCCGACTATGCCGTGGGTGGCGTGTCACATGGGGCTGACTATTCCGCTTCGGGTGGCGGGCACACCGGTGGATCGGCTGACGAAGAGCGCGTGCAGCGGTTCGTGGTTGAAGTGCAGCGATCCCTTGACCTGTGGGAGCGCACCTGGTCCAGCATGCCGCTGGCGGGATTGCGGGTCTATGCCGGGGAGCGATCGGACGCGCTGGCTGTGTGGCTCAGTCGCGAACTCGGTCAAACGGTGACGGCGGTGGATGTCAGGCAGCAATTCCCGGGTTTTGAGGCCGCTTCGGCAGCGGATCAGTTGGTGTGCATGCCTTTGCTGGGTGTGCTGTTGCGCACCGAAACCCGCAAGCTCTGAGCCACTGGACAAGAACACCCGCCATGGCACAGCAAATCAATCTCAGCACACCGATTCTGCTAGCGCAGAAGCTCTACTTTTCCGCCAAGACCATAGCCATTTCGTTGGGCGCGTTTCTGGTGCTGGGTGGTGCGTTGTGCGCGGCCTGGGTCTGGAATTTTGAGCGTGGCATTGCGACCTTTGAGCAGTCAGTGGCCGCGCAGGCTCTGGAGGTCAATCGGCTCAAGGCGGCCATTGAGAGCAGTAAAGCCGCTACGGCGCCGGTGGCCCCGGAGTTGCTGGAACAGCTGCGGCAGATGCGCAACACCCTGGGACAGCGTGAAAAGCTGCAGATGGCCCTGAAGGAAGGCATGTTTCGCCCCGGGTGGGGACATTCGGACCGGCTGAACTGGGTCGCGCGCAGCATTCCCGATGTGGTGTGGATCACGGAAGTCAAGATGGACGGTGCACGCTTTGAAGTGGCAGGTTTCACCCTGGAGCCATCGGCTTTGAATGAATGGGTGGACAAACTCGGTGCCAGCCCGCTGATGCAGGGACTCAAGTTGGCAACCGTGAAGGTGGAAAACGCAACCCTGCAGGCTGCACTGAGCCCTGGGCCTGCGGGCAGTGCATCGGGGCCTGCGCCAGCCCCTCGCTCCGCATGGTCGTTCAATCTGGTCAGTGTTGAGCCGTTTGCGCCGCCTGCCGCCGAATCGGCGGGCAAACCCGGGAGTCAGCCATGAAGCAGCAATGGCAGAAACTGGCCGCCCGCATCGATGCGCTGAGCATGCGTGAGCGCGTATTTGCATTTTTGTCCGTCATCGTCTGTTGCCTGGCTTTGGCGGATGCCTTGTGGATTTCACCGGCCCAGGTTGCCTACAAGCAGGTTACCCAACGCTTTGCTGCCCAAAGCGCCGAGGTCAAGCGCCTGCGCGATGAACTCGGTGCCATGGCGCAACCGGTTGACCCCAGCAAAGTTGTACGCGATGACATGGATGCAGTCCAGAAGAAGCTGGATCAGGTCAACCAGGAGTTAGCGGCCGTGGCGCCATTGGCAGAGGGTGGCCCCGCCATCGAACAGGCGCTGGTGCAGTTCCTGCGCCGCCACGAAGGCTTGACGCTGGTCAGCACCGGTACCCTGAAGGACGAGGTGCCCAGTGTGTCGACTCGGCAAAAGACCGGTGCTGGCGCGGGCACTACCGCAGAGCCGGTAGTGTCCAAGCGCGGGCTTGAACTCAAAGTAGCCGGTTCGTATGCGCAATTGGCGCGGTATGTCCAGACTCTTGAAAACGCGCTGCCGACCTTGCGTTGGGGCAGTCTGCAAATCACGGTAGGCAAGCAAACGCCGGAAATGACCTTGCAGGTCTATGTTGTAGGGGTGTCGCCATGATCAACACCGGTTGGGCACGGTGGGTTGCCCTGGCATGGACCCTAGCTGTCATGGGGACATGTGCAACAGCCCAAGTGGCGCGTGACCCTACCGTTGCGCCACCTGAAACCAGTTCAATTTCTCCGCTGTCTTCGCCAATGGGCTCCGAAGCCCTGAGCGTGATGATGCGGGGCGAACGC
>DAOQRI010000309.1:0-4166 GCA_035355475.1 Rhodoferax sp.
GGTTTTGCACGGGCCGGGAGGCGGGCTTTATAGGGAGATTTTTAAGTTGCATTTAATATGAAGCTTAAAAGGCATGCCCTGCGGTGTCAAGAAAAGCGGCTGAGAAACCGCGACCGATGTGGGGTTGTGCAGCCAGGGGCTGGGAGCTGTTAGCCCACGGTTGCAGCGGCTACTGCACGCAAGGCTGCGCTGTTGCGGATTTGGATGCGCTCGCGCGACAGCTCGACCCAACCTTCCCGTTCAAAACGGCGCAGCAGACGCGACACGATTTCGCGCACGGTGCCCAGCTCATCGGCCAGCTCCTGGTGGGTTAAAACCAGGTCCTGCCCACGGCCCAGCAGGGCGGCGGCCAGGCGCTGGTCCAGTTTCTGGAACGCGACCGCATCGATCAGGCCGGTCAGGTCGGCCATGCGCTCGGCAAACAGGCCCAGCACGTCGTTGCGAAACCCGGGTGTTTCCAGCCATTGCCGGAAGGTGACGGGCGGAATCAGGAACAACGTGGTGGGCTTGGTGGCAACCGCATTGGCCGCCAGCGGTTGGCCACGAAACAAGCTTGCGCTGGAGGCCAGGCACAACTCACCCGGCACTACCCGGTACAGCTCCAGAGAGCGTCCATCACTGGAATGGCGCGAAACCTTGACTTCGCCTTCCAGCACCAGCGGGAAGCCCTGGCAGGGCGCGTTCTCATCGAACAGAACCGTTCCAGCCGGCACAGTCATGGGGCCGGCCATGGCGCCCAGCGTGGCCAGTGCCGGTTGCACATCTGCCAAAGAGGGGTAAAGCGAGCAGGGGTCAATCATGGGCGCAGTGTAGCGGGGGTAGCGCACTAGCGCGGACTCAACTGGCAGTTGCCGTTCAGTGGCAAGGCTTTGCAGAGCCTCCGCCAGCCAGGTCATCCAGAATCGGACAGTCTGGCCGCGCATCGCCATGGCAGTGCTGGAGCAGGTCGTTGAGCGAGCGTTGCATGGCCCGCATGGCGGCGATGCGGGTGCTTAGTTCATCCACATGTTTTTGTGCAATGCGCTTCACGCTGGCACTGGCGCGGCTGCGGTTTTGCCACAGGTTCACCAGCTCGGCAATTTCGGCCATCGAAAAACCCAGGTCGCGGCAGCGCTTGATGAAGCGCAGGGTGTGCACATCCGCTCCGGAGTACTGGCGGTAGCCGCTCTCGGTGCGCACCACCTGGCCCAAGAGCCCCAGCGACTCATAGTGCCGCAGCATCTTGGCCGACACGCCGGAGCGCCGCGCCGCCTCACCGATGGCTACCGGTGCGTCAGGCAGCGACGGCATAGCCCTCTTCAGCGATTGCCTTGGCCAGCGCCTCACGCGGCTGGGCGGACTCCACCTGCACCCGGTTTTGGGCACGGTCAATGCTGACCTGCGCCTGTGGGTCCAGTTGCTGCAGGGCCTGGACAACGGCTTTTTCGCAGTGGCCACAGGTCATGCCGGTGACGGTAAAGGTCTGATTCATGGAAACTCCTTGAAAGGTTGGGGTATCGGAAAGCCGTCAGTTTGAACCTTACCATGGTGGGAGAGTCAAGCATTTCTGGAGCCCCACTTTCAAAACCTTGACCTTCCCACCGTGACAAGCTTTAGGCTACCCAACATGACCGACGCAACATCCACTCCCGCAGCCACTGCCGCACACACCGCCAGCATGGACATCGCCATTGGTGGCATGACCTGCGCGTCCTGCTCCGGCCGCGTGGAGCGCGCCCTCAAGAAAGTGCCCGGCGTGCAGGAGGCCGCAGTCAACCTGGCCACCGAATCGGCGCGCATTGTGTATGCCGAGGGCGAGCAGATGCAGGCCCGCCTGCGCCGAGCGGTGCGCGACGCGGGCTACGAGGTGCGTACCTCTGCGCAGGTGGACGCACTGGAATACGTATCGCCGTGGGCCGGTTTTGGCCCGGTGGCTCTGGGCGCACTGTTGTCAGCCCCGCTGGCCTTGCCCATGGTGGGCGACCTGTTCGGTCAACACTGGATGCTGCCGGCCTGGGTCCAGTTTCTGCTCGCCACACCGGTGCAGTTCATTTTGGGTGCGCGCTTTTACAAGGCGGGCTGGCACGCACTGTTGTCGCTCAGCGGCAATATGGATTTGCTAGTCTCCATTGGCACCACGGCCGGGTGGGCGCTGTCGGTCTGGCTGTGGCTGAGTGCGCCCGATGGAGCCATGGTGCACCTGTACTTTGAAGGCTCTGCGGTAGTTATCACGCTGGTGTTGCTGGGCAAGTGGCTGGAAGCCCGCGCCAAGCGCCAGACCACCACTGCCATCCGCGCCCTGCATGCCCTGCGCCCGGATGTGGCGCATTGGCTGGGGCGCGATGGTGAGGTGGATGTGCCCGTGTCCGACGTCTTGGTCGGCGACCGCATCGTCGTCAAACCCGGCGAACGCTTTCCGGTTGACGGTACCTTGAAAGAGGGCAACACCGAGGTGGATGAATCCATGCTCACCGGCGAGCCCTTGCCCGTGCGCAAGGACGCGGGAGACAAACTCACCGGCGGCTCCATCAACGGCGAGGGCCGCGTCGTGCTGCAGGTGACCGCGGTGGGCGTGGACACCGTGCTGGCCCGCATCATCCGCCTGGTGGAAGACGCCCAGGCCGCCAAGGCGCCTATTCAGCGGCTGGTGGACCAGGTCAGCGCCGTGTTTGTGCCGGTGGTGCTAGTGCTGGCGCTGGCCACGCTGCTGGGCTGGTGGCTCACCGGCCACGCGTTTGAGACTGCCGTCATCCACGCCGTGGCCGTGCTGGTCATTGCCTGCCCGTGTGCGCTGGGATTGGCCACGCCTGCCGCCATCATGGCGGGCACCGGCGTGGCGGCGCAGCACGGCATCTTGATCAAGGACGCCCAGGCACTGGAGCTGGCGCACAAGGTGGATGTGGTGGCATTTGACAAGACCGGTACGTTGACGGTCGGGCGGCCGCGCCTCAGTGCGTTGCTGGTTCCGGATGCCATGGACAAGGATGATGCGCTCCGCATTGCCGCCAGCCTGCAAAGCGGCAGCGAGCACCCCTTGGCTCGCGCCGTATTGGCCGTAGCGCAAGAGAAAGGTATTGCTTTTGCTGCACCGCAGCAACTCCAGGCCATCCCGGGGCGCGGCACCGAGGGTGAGGTGGATGACCGCCGCTACTCCATCGGCAGCCTGCGCTGGATGGATGAACTAGGCCTGAGTCTGGGGCCGATGGCCGCACAGTCGGCTGCCTTGCAGGCCGAAGGCGCCACCGTCTCTGCCCTGGCCGAGCGCACGGATCAAGGTCTGGTCCTGCGCGCATTGATGGCGTTTGCCGACGAGCCCAAACCCGGCGCGCTAGAAGCCTTGGCAGCGCTGCGTACGCGAGGCATCCATGTCGTGATGATCTCGGGGGACAACCGGGGCGCAGCAGACGCAATGGGCCGGCGCCTGGGCCTCAATCCCGAAGCAGGCGAGGTCATGGCTGAGGTGCTGCCCGGCGACAAGGCGGCGCTGGTGGCCCAGCTGAGAGCGGGCAGCAAAGCCAAACCCGGCAGCCAAACCGTTGCCATGGTGGGCGACGGTGTGAACGATGCGCCTGCGCTGGCCGCCGCCGACGTGGGTCTGGCCATGGGCAACGGTACCGACGTGGCCATGCACGCAGCTGGCATCACGCTGATGCGCGGCGACCTGGCTTTGGTGGCCGCCGCGCTGGACATCTCCGACCGCACAGTGGCCAAGATCCGGCAGAACCTGTTCTGGGCATTTGCCTACAACGTGGCCGGCATTCCGTTGGCGGCATTGGGTTACCTGAACCCCGTCGTCGCGGGTGCCGCCATGGCCATGAGTTCGGTTAGCGTGATGACGAATGCGCTGCTGCTCAAGCGCTGGAAGCCCAGGGCGTGATGTTGATGATGCTACAACTCTGATAGCTGTCTATGTGGTATCGAAGAGGGCTACGGGCACTTTTGACGTCCAAAATAGACACGGACGGCAAAGAGCTATCTCGCTTTGGAAATTGCCGCACCCTGCCCCCTAGAATCCAGCGCATACCGCCCAACGGTGGCGTAACCGGAGAATCCCATGGCTGAAGCCATCCGCGCACTGTCCGAGCGCTTGATCCGAAACCTCCACGAAGCACCTCTGCAATTCAACGCACTGGAGCCGCTCTATGCATGCAGCCATGCCAGATTGACCGAAGGCACGGCCGCGCGCA
>DAOQRI010000310.1:0-4151 GCA_035355475.1 Rhodoferax sp.
ACCTGCTTCGGGAGGCTGTGCGCCTGGGCAAGGAAGTCACCGTGGTGGTGGAGCCCAAAGCACGCTGTGATGAAGAAGCCAATATCAACTGGGCCGAAATGCTGGAGTCGATTGGTGCACAGGTGCTGTACGGTGTGGTGGGCCTCAAGACCCACGCCAAGATGATGCTTATTACCCGGCGCGAGGGCAAAACCCTCAAGCGCTATGGCCATCTGTCTACCGGCAATTACAACCCTCGAACAGCACGCCTGTACACCGATGTGAGCCACATCACTGCCGACACGGCGCTCACCACCGACATGGAGCATGTGTTTGTGCACCTGGCCAGCCAAAGCCGGTTGCCCCGCCTGCGCAAGCTGTGGTTTGCACCGTTTCACCTGCACCGCAACATGATTGCCAGGATAGACGCACTGGGCGTTGCCGCAAGCCGCGGCAAAGACACGCGCATTGTTGCCAAGATGAATTCGTTGACCGACGAGGCATTGATCCACAGCCTGATGCGGGCAGGGCGCAAGGGCGTCAAAATTGACCTGATTGTGCGGGGCGCCTGCATGCTGCCGGCGCAGGTACCGGGGCACACCGACAACATCCGGGTGCGCTCGGTCATCGGGCGGTTTCTGGAACACTCGCGGGTGTTTTACTTCCGTGAGGGTGCGAAGGAAGACCTCTACCTGTCCAGCGCAGACTGGATGAACCGCAATATGGTGCGCCGGGTCGAACTGGCCTGGCCGGTAACCGACCCGGTGCAGCGCCAAAGGCTGGTCGATGAATGTCTGGTGGCCTACCTGCACGATGGAGTGGATGCCTGGGATCTGGGGGCTGACGGCACCTACACGCGCTTCAAAGGCGATGGCAAGACCGCTGTGCATGGCGCCCAGGCTGCGCTGATGGCACGCTACGCGGACGTTGAGAAGGCCTGAACGGAGCGCACGCCATGGACCTTATTTTGTGGCGGCATGCCGAAGCCATAGAGGGCGCATCAGACGGTGACGACATGACCCGTGCGCTTACTTCCCGGGGTGAAAAACAGGCGGCACGCATGGCTACCTGGCTGGACCGGCAATTGCCCGACAGCACGCGCATCTGGGTGAGCCCGGCCCGGCGCGCGGAGCAAACGGCGTTGGCGCTGGGGCGCAAGTTCAAGTTCAGTCCCGGCATTGCGCCCATGGCGTCGGTAGAACAGTTGCTGGAATTGGTTCAGTGGCCACACGCCAAAGGTTGCGTGTTGGTGGTGGGCCATCAACCCACACTGGGACAGACCATTTCGAGTCTGTTGGGCTTGAGTGCCCAGGAGTGTGCGGTCAAGAAGGGTGCGGTGTGGTGGTTGCGCTACCGCGAACGCGAAGCTACCGGGCAAACCGTGGTGGTGACGGTTCAGACGCCTGACCTGATGTAGCCAGGCGTCGGCAACTCAGTTTTTGGCCGGACGTCCGGTTTTCAGGCTGGGTACGGCCTTCAGGGCCGACAGCAGTGCAGCGTCGGTCATCGCGGCAATGGCTTTTACGCCAGCGCGCAGCAATTCGGTCTTTTTGACCGGGTGCCCCAGTTTGGCAGCGCGCAACTTGAGCGCATCCATCACGGAGTATTCATCTTTCGGGAAGGTGAAACTGTCGCGAACCATCTTGGGCTTCTTTGCCTTCACGTCTTTGACCACAACTGCCTTGGCAGCAGGTTTTGTCACCGTTTTGGTCACGGGCTTGGCCTTGGGAGCTGCCACGGCCTTGGGTTTTGCGGCAGGCTTGCTTGCAGGCATTGCCGCAGCTTTAGGAGCGACCGTGGTAATTGGCGTAGCGGGTGCCTTGACGACCGGCTTGACTGCCTTCTTGGCAGAAGTTGTGACAGGTTTGGTTGCAGTGGAGTTTTCAGTGGCCATCGATATCTTTCAAAGTAAACGGTATATACAGTTTACGATTTTTGCCGAGTTGGCGCAACCAAAGGCTTGTCATAAAACTTTCATCCATTCGTCACAAAAGAGGCGCCTAATGGGCGCAAGCGGGTTTGGAAATTGAACGTTTTCGGAGAAATTCATGTGGATGCATCTTGGTGACCTGAAACGACTTCATCACAAACTGGCCGTCGCTTTGGGCGATGCGCACCCGGACGTGGTACGTCTCGAAGCCGAAATCGCAGATTGCGCCAAGAAATCTGTCCGGCCCGCCCGCTACGCGTGCGCGGCCCAGTTGCGCGACATCAGGCGTTCGACCAGTCAGCGGCTGCGCAACCTGAATCTGCCGTGAGCGCAACCTGCAGTTGGTTTTACCGCGTCACAGAGCGGTAACAACTGTGTGCGATCATCCGCCGATGATCAAGAGTAAGCCATCCTCCAAAAGGGCACATTCGAAAACACCGGTGCCCAACCCCTCGCGTGAGCAGGTGTGTCTGTCCCTCATCCAGCAACTGCAGGTTCTGCGGCAATCGATGCACGACCGCGAGGCGGCCATGCATGCCGAACTGTCCCGCGTGTCTGAAAAGTACCAGGAGAGCGCACGCAACCTGATTCACTACCTGGCGCTTCGCGTGCATGACCTCAGGCCGGTGCAGGAGCAGCTGGCGTGGCTGGGTCTGTCGTCGTTGGGGCGATCCGAATCGCATGTGCTGGCCAACCTGGACAAGGTGCTGGGGATCTTGCACTGCCTGACTGGGCAAGACTGGGTGGATAAGTCGGCCGAGGAGCCTGCTGGCAGTGTCAGCAGCCGTCGCTTGCTGGAGCGCCATTCGGTTGATTTGCTGGGCACGTATCCAGTCGGGCGACCGGTGCGCATCATGGTGACGCTCCCCTCCACAGCGGCCACTGACTACAGCGTGGTGCGGGAGTTGGTGGAAGCGGGAATGGACATTGCGCGCATCAACTGCGCCCATGACGATGCGGATGCCTGGCAAGCGATGGCCATGAACGTGCGCCACGCCGCCAAGGCAGTGCAACGCCATGTGCGCATCCTCATGGACCTGGGTGGACCCAAAATTAGAACGGGCGAAGTGATGCCAAGACCGGCGGTGCTGCGCATGCGTCCGCAGCGTGATGAATTCGGTCGACCCTACAAACCCTACCGCTTGGGCATGGTGACGAACGGTTCGGTGGCGTCCATGTCGGACGTGGATGGCGCCATTCGTGTGGACAAGCAGTGGCTGGCGCACCTGGAAGTGGGTTCGCAAATTGATTTTGCAGATGCCCGGGGTGCCAAGAGGCACTTGCTGGTGGTGCATTGCGACAAAGACGTGGCCGTGGCCGAGAGCGTGCAGACGGCCTACCTCACCCCTGAAACCCGTCTGACCATCCATGGCGCCAAGGGCAAAAAGTGGTTCAGTACCTTGCCCGGCAATATTGAGAGCCTGCCGGGTGTTCTGCACCTGAGTTTGGGCGATGTCATCCGCGTGACCCGCGATGGTCTGGGATACCCCGCCGAAATGGAGGAGGGGGCAGAAAATGCCGGCAAAATTGCGGCCCACATTGCGTGCACCTTGCCGCAGGTCATCGACCAGGTTCGCATCGGCGAGCGCATCTGGTTTGACGACGGAAAAATTGGTGGCGTCATCCGGCAGGTTGCGGGCGATTGGCTCGACGTGGAGATAACCCAGGCCAGGCAGGGCGGCGAGAAGCTGATTGGCGACAAGGGCATCAACTTCCCGGACAGCGAACTCGATCTGCCGGCTTTGACGGACAAGGACCTGCAGGACCTGGAAGCGGTTGCACAGCATGCAGACATGGTGGGCCTATCTTTTGTGCAGCAGGCCGCTGATGTGTACCAGCTGCGTGAGCAGCTCGACCGCCTGGGGCGGCGTGACCTGGGTATCGTCCTCAAGATCGAAACCCTCAAAGGCTTTGAGAACCTGCCTGAGCTGATGCTTGCTGCCCTGTCTGGCGGCAGTGCAGGCGTGATGATCGCGCGTGGTGACCTGGCGGTGGAGTGTGGATACGAGCGCATGGCCGAAGTGCAGGAAGAAATACTCTGGTGCGCCGAGGCGGCGCACATGCCGGTGATCTGGGCCACGCAGGTGCTCGAAACCCTGGCCAAAACCGGAGTGCCTTCCCGCGCTGAAATTTCGGACGCAGGTCTGGGTGTACGGGCCGAGTGCGTGATGCTGAACAAAGGCCCTTACATCGCAGACGCCATTCGCACCCTCGATGACATCCTGCGGCGCATGGGCAAACA
>DAOQRI010000311.1:0-4145 GCA_035355475.1 Rhodoferax sp.
TTGTCGCGGCGCCAGCGTCGCTGACCGCCGAGTTCCGCAAGGTGCACCAGTTCAATGTGTTCACCGTCAACACCCCGGTGCAATACGGCCTGGCCAGCTACATGGCCAGCCCCCAGCCGTATCTGGACCTGCCCGCTTTTTACCAGCGCAAACGCGATCTCTTTCGTGAAGGCCTGAAGCAAACCAAGTTCAAACTGCTGCCCAGCGAAGGCAGCTATTTCCAATGCGTAGACATTTCTGGCCTGGCCGTGCCCGAGCGCAACCTGCCTGAAGCGGACTTCTGCAAATGGCTAACGTCTGAGATCGGCGTGGCCGCCATTCCGCTATCCGCGTTTTACGGCAACGGTTTCGACCAGCGCGTGGTGCGGTTTTGCTTCGCCAAGAAGGACGAGACGCTGAATACGGCGCTGGGGCGGTTGGCATGGTTATAAAGACGCTATTGAATTTATAGCTGCTCACGCATATTCCACGAGGGATGAGCACCTAAAAGAACCACATGATCCGTACTGAGGCTGGTACTCAACCCTGATTGCAGGTCTGCAAAATCTATTTGCCAGTTAGCAGGACAGGGGTGAAGTAAATGAACATCCAGACGGAAAAGAAAGTGTTTGCTGCAATTAGAGTTCTTTTCTGAAAAAGCCCATTCCAGACTAATAGGACGATAAATCCGACAAAGCCCACAGTCATCCCAACCAAATGCAGGAAGGGCATCCAGTTCGCAATTGCAGGGACTAGTCGAATCGTGAAAAAGTAGATGGGCGTAACCATCAAGGCTGCAATCAGTGTCCATCGCGGACCTAAAGCTAACGGTTTATTGCTCATCAAATATTTCTGCTTATATGTGTTGAAGTTGGTTTGATGGACGACGATCACCCCAACTGTGCCCAAACCTTATCCAGCCGCTTCACACTCACCGGCTGCGGCGTGCGCAGTTCCTGCGCGAAGAAGCTGACGCGCAGCTCTTCCAGCAACCAGCGGAATTCCTGCATGCGCTCATCTACTGCGCCTTTGCGCTCGGCGACCAGCCGCCAGTAACGCTGCTCCTGCAGGCGCAGCTCGGCCAGGCGGGCGGCGTCGCGCGCCGGGTCGGCACGGTACTTTTCCAGGCGTAGCGTGATGGCCTTGAGGTAGCGGGCGAAGTGCTGCAACTGGCTCCAGGGCGACGCGGTCAGGAAGCGTTTGGGCACCAGGCGCGCCAGTTGCTGCGACGCGTCTGCGGTGGCTTCCAGGGCGTTTTTGGTGTCCTTGATCTTGCGGGCGGCAGTGGCGTATTCGGTCAGGATGGTGCTGGCCAGACGCGCCACTTCATTGGCGATGAGGGTGAGGCGGCCCCTGCCCTCGTCCACCCGGCGCTTGAAATCGAACTCGTTGGTGGGCAGCGGGTCCAGCAGAAAAGCCCGGTCCAGCGCAACGGTGATGATCTGCTCGCGCAGCTCGTCGATGGTGCCGCCCACCGCCGCCGAGCTGGAACCCTCGGCGCTCTTGCCGACCTGCATGTAGGCCACGGCCATTTTTTGCAGATCAGGGATATTTTTGTCCAAGTATTTCAGCGCGTCCTTGATCTGCAGCGCGAACAGGCGGCGCAGACCGGCGCGGTGTTTGGCGCTGGCCACATCTGGTTCGTCGAACACCTCCACGGTGACGGCGTCGCCCCCGTCAATCAACGCGGGGAAACCAATCAGCGTTTGCCCACCTTGTCCCGGTTTGCGGATTTCCATCAACTCCGGCAGCTCGCCAAAGGTCCAGGCGGTGTGGCGCTGGCCGACCGTCGTTGCAGTTTTGGCCGACTCATTTGCTACATTTTTAGCAGCTACTCGGGCACATTCCACGGGGGCTAGAGGTCTATTTGATGCCTCATTTGAGCCTGAATTGGCTCCCGCAGCAGGCCGGGCCTCCATCTTCAACCCCGCCAGCGCCTGAAACGCTCCGCGTGCCTGCGCGCCCAGCTCCGCCTTCAGCGCCCCCAGGTTGCGCCCGGTGCCCATCTGGCGGCCATGTTCGTCCACCACACGGAAATTCATGAACAGGTGCGGGCTGAGCATGTCCAGCTTGAAGTCCGCCCGCTTCACGTCCAGCGACGTCGTATCGCGTACGATTTTCAGCAGCACCTCGGTCAAGCCGCCGTGGCCAAACGCTTCGGGTGTGCTCAGAGTCGCAGCGATGCGGGCCGCGCTATCGGGTAGCGGCACAAAACGCGAGCGCGGCTTCTGGTGCAAGCTTTTCAGCAGCGCCAGAATCTTGTCCTTCAGCATGCCAGGCACCAGCCATTCGCAGCGCTCGTCGTTCACCTGGTTCAGCACAAACAGCGGCACCGACACGGTCAGCCCGTCTTTGGCGTCACCCGGCTCGTGCAGGTAGGCGGCGGCACAGTCCACACCGCCCAGGCGAATGGTCTTCGGAAACGCATTGGTGGTGATGCCTGCGGCCTCGTGGCGCATCAACTCTTCGCGCGTCAGCTTCAGCAGATCCGGTTGCTTTTTGACCTCTTCGCGGTACCAGCTCTCAAAGCTGTAGCCGCTGCACACGTCGGCGGGCAGTTGCTGGTCGTAAAACGCGTAGATCAGCTCGTCGTCCACCAGCACGTCCTGCCGCCGCGCCTTGTGCTCCAGGTCTTCCACCTGCTTGATGAGTTTCTGGTTCGCCGCCAAAAACGGCAGCAAGGTTTCCCACTCCTTGCCGACCAGCGCTTCGCGGATAAAAATTTCGCGCGCGCCGTGCATGTCCACCCGGCCATAGTTCACCTTGCGACCGCTGTAGACCACGATGCCGTACAGCGTGGCCCGCTCCAGCGCAATCACCTCCGCAGCCTTCTTCTCCCAATGCGGGTCCAGCAACTGTTTCTTGAGCAAATGCCCGCCCACGTTTTCGAGCCATTGCGGTTCGATATGGGCAATGCCACGGCCAAACAGTCGCGTGGTCTCCACCAACTCGGATGCCACAATCCACTTGCCCGGCTTCTTGGTCAGATGCGCGCCGGGGTGGGCGAAGAACTTGATGCTGCGCGCGCCCAGGTATTCGCCGTTTTGGCCATCTTCCAGCTTGCTGCCGATATTACCCAAGAGGCCGGACAGCATGGACAAGTGCAGCTGCTCGTAGCTGGCAGGCTTGGTGTTCAGCCGCCATTTGTGCTCAGCCACCACGGTATGAAGCTGCGAATGGATGTCCTTCCACTCCCGCACGCGGCGGATATTGACGAAGTTCTGGCGCAGCAGCTGTTCGTACTGCCGGTTAGACAGCTTGTGTGACGACCCAGATGCAACCGAGGACGCTGTGGCCCGGGGTGCGCCGGGTGACGAAATTGAGCTACGCGACGAGGAGCCTGGCGTACCCCGGGTCGCAGTGGCATCGGCCGGGCCAGAGGGGGAGCCACCGCCCCGCGCATCATGAATCCACTTCCACAACTTCAGGTACCCCGTGAACTCGCTCTTCTCATCGTCAAACTTCTGGTGCGCCGCATCCGCCTGCTGCTGCGCCTCCATGGGCCGGTCACGCACATCCTGCACGCTCAAGGCAGACGCAATCACCAGCGCCTCGTCCAGCGCCTCGCGCGAACGGGCTTCCAGCAACATGCGCCCCACACGTGGGTCCAACGGCAGGCGGCTCAGCTCCTGCCCCAACGGTGTCAATTCATTGGCATCGTCCACCGCGCCCAGTTCGTTGAGCAACTGGTAGCCATCGGCAATCGCGCGACCACTGGGCCGCTCCAGAAACGGAAAGTCTTCAACGATGCCCAAGTGCAGGGACTTCATACGCAAGATGACGCCGGCCAATGACGATCGCAGAATTTCGGGGTCGGTAAACCGCGCCCGACCGTCAAAATCCTTTTGGTCGTACAGGCGAATACAGATACCGTTGGCGACGCGACCGCAGCGCCCGGCGCGCTGGTTGGCCGAACTCTGGCTGATGGGCTCCACCAGCAACTGCTCCACCTTGCTACGGAAGCTGTAGCGCTTGATGCGCGCTGTGCCGGCGTCAATGACGTATCTTGTGCCTGGAACTGTGAGCGAGGTTTCGGCAACGTTGGTCGCCAGCACAATGCGGCGCCCCGTGTGGCCGTCAAAAATGCGGTCCTGCTCGGCCGGGCTCAGTCGGGCAAACAGCGGCAGCACCTCGGCCCCGCGCATCACGGGCTGGTGGCTCAGGTG
>DAOQRI010000312.1:0-4144 GCA_035355475.1 Rhodoferax sp.
ATCTTGTGGCCAAGTTCTGCAGATTCAAACATGGGATGCTCCAGTGGGGGTGGTGTGGTTCGCTCAGGCAATCGCAGGGAATTTGCCGCTGGCAAACAAACGCCGGGTCGTGGTCACCACAATGAAAACATCCTGTGAACTGAGTTCAGGGAAGTGCTCTTTCAGTGTCTGGTAGGCCAAATGGTCGTGGGATTGCCCCTCCCACTGGTTGGCGCCGTCAAAAAAAGGGCGCAGGGCCTCGCAAGCGGCGGGAAAAATGGAGCGCAATTGCAGATTCGTGCGGCGTTCGCCACCGGAGGTGGTATCGGACATGGGGACTCTCCTTGGACCAGCCAACCAGCGCAGGTGCCAACCGACGCAGCACCATCAACCGGGGCTTTTGATCCATTCTAGGACGCGCACTTACCTTGAACTTGTTTTGTCTCAAACAATTGACAGACCGTCCGTCCGACGCCGCATGCTCAGTACAATGGGCGCAGCGCATCGTGAGCAAGTTTCGTGCCTTTATGAATAACCCCTTCTTATCTCTGTTTTTACTACTGACTGCCTGTGCGATGGGGTTGCCAGCCTTTGCCGAAAAGGCGGACCGCGCCAAGCCCATGGTTTTCGAGGCCAACACCATGCGCTTTGACGACGTCAAGCAGGTGACGGTCATCGACGGCAACGTCGTCCTCACCAAGGGCACCATCGTGATACGCGCCGAGCGCATTGAGCTGCGTGAAGACCCTGACGGCTACCAGTTCGGCACCGTAACCGGCACCCCGGCCAACCCGGCGTTTTTCCGGCAAAAGGCTGAAGGCAAGGACGAATTTGTCGAAGGTGAGAGTGAGCGCATCGAATATGACGGGCGCGCCGACACGGTCAAGTTCATCAGCAAGGCGCACACGCGTCGGCTGCGCGGCGCCACATTGGCCGACGAAATATCCGGTGAGTTGATCGTCTACGAAAATTTGACCGACACCTTCCGGGTGGATGGCGGTGGCGGCAAGGATGCGTCCGGCAGGCCGATCGGCCGGTTTCGGGGCATGTTAACGCCCAAACCTGAAGTGGCTGCCTCCGCGCCCGCGCCAGGGGCAAACAGCCAGAGTGGCCCGGTGCTGCGTCCCGCGGCGGTACTGGGGAGTGCGCCCAAGTGACAGAGCCTGAGAACGCGGCGCCTGACTCGCCCAGCGGGCGGCTGGAGGTCAGCCACATTCAAAAGTCATACGGTAAGCGCCAGGTGGTCAAAGACGTGTCGCTGACGGTGCGCACGGGTGAAGTCGTGGGGCTGCTTGGCCCCAACGGAGCGGGCAAGACCACCTCGTTCTACATCATCGTGGGGCTGGTGCGCGCCAGTGCGGGCGACATCACCATTGACGGCCAGTCCATCGAACACATGCCGATCCACCGCCGGGCGCGCTTGGGACTGGGCTATTTGCCGCAAGAGGCATCGATCTTTCGCAAGCTCAATGTGGAAGACAACGTGCGTGCCGTGCTGGAATTGCAGCTGGACGAAGCCGGCCAGCCGCTGAAGAGCGCGGAGATCGAACTGCGCCTGACCGCCCTGCTGCAGGACTTGCGTGTGGAGCACCTGCGAGAATCACCTGCACTGGCGCTGTCTGGGGGGGAACGCCGCCGCGTGGAGATTGCCCGCGCACTGGCCACCCGGCCCCGCTTCATTCTGCTGGACGAGCCTTTTGCCGGTATCGACCCGATTGCGGTGATCGAAATTCAGCGCATCATCAATTTCCTGAAGGCGCGGGGTATCGGCGTGCTGATCACCGACCACAACGTGCGCGAAACCCTGGGTATTTGCGACCACGCCTACATCATCAGCGATGGCACCGTGCTGGCAGAGGGAACGCCTTCGCAGATTGTGAACAACGCCGATGTACGCAGGGTGTACCTCGGCGAACACTTCAAGATGTGAATATGTTGCCCCCACGCTTGTCACTTCGTGTACTGCGCTGCCCCCCACGGGGGTTAATTTGCCTTGGGGCGGCCCGGCGGCAAATTGCAGCTCCCTCCGACTACACGTTTGCCCTGATATGAAACAAGGGCTGTCCCTACGCGTATCCCAGCATCTGGCGCTGACGCCCCAGCTGCAGCAATCCATTCGGCTGCTGCAACTCTCCACGCTGGAACTTAGCCAGGAAGTGGAGCAGATGCTCGACGAGAACCCGTTTCTGGAAGTAACCCAGGACGAGGCCCCGCGCGAGGAATTTGGCCTGGCGCAGGCCGACACGCCGGTCAGCGAAGGCGAGCGTGAAATGGAGCACGCTCCTACTTCAATAGCTGATTATGTAGATTCGACGGGGTCTGGAGCCCAAAAAGACGATGAAACCACGCCACTGACCGACTCCGACGAACCCAGTTGGGATGGTGACGGTACAACCGAGCTGGTTCCTGACGACGGCGAATGGGGTACCGATGCCAAGGCCCGCACCAACAACCTGGGTGACGGCGAAGACACCGATGCCACCGAACTGGCGCGCACACAAGAGTCGCTGCAGTCCCACCTGCACCGCCAGGCCCTGAGCTTGCACCTGAGCGAGACCGACTCCAGCGCGCTGCGGTTTCTGATCGAATCCCTCAACGACGACGGCTATCTGGAAGACCCGCTGGACGACCTGGCCCGCAGCCTGGCCGGCGATGACGAAGAACAGATCGAAGATCTGGTGCACCACTTTACCGTCGCACTGGGTTTGCTGCAAAGTCTGGAGCCGGCGGGCGTTGGCGCGCGCAACCTGGGCGAGTGCCTGCGGCTGCAGCTACGCGCCAAGTTGGCCGACGTGCTGAACCCGCCCGCGCCGGAGCTGGCGGCATTGCTCGCGCTGGCGTTGAAAATTTGCAGCCAGCCCATGGACCTGCTGGCCCGTCGCGATGTGAAGACGCTGGTGCAGCGCTGCGGCGGCACCGACGCGCAAACCCGGGAAGCCATTGCCCTGATCGCGCACCTGGAGCCCAAGCCCGGACGGCGCTTTGTCGACGTGGAGCGCAATATCGTGGTGCCAGACGTTCTGGTGCTTGCGGCGGGTCCCACCCGCGTGGGTTCGACTCCGCAGTTTCGCGTCATGCTCAACCCCGACGTCATGCCCAAGCTGCGCGTGCACGACATCTACGCCAACGTGCTGCGCAACCACCGCGGCGGCGGCAAAGATAGCGCCAGCTACGCAGGCCTGCAACAACGCCTGCAGGAGGCGCGCTGGTTCATCAAGAACATCCAGCAACGCTTTGACACGATTTTGCGGGTGAGCACGGCCATCGTGGAACGGCAAAAGAGCTTCTTTACCCACGGCGAACTTGCCATTCGCCCGCTGGTGCTGCGCGAGATTGCCGATGAATTGGGATTGCACGAATCCACTATCAGCCGCGTCACCACCGCCAAATACATGTCCACGCCGTTTGGCACCTTTGAGCTGAAGTATTTCTTTGGCTCCGGTCTGGGCACCGAGTCGGGCGGCAGCGCGTCCAGCACCGCGGTGCGCGCCCTGATCAAGCAGTTCATCAGCGCCGAGAGCAACGCCAAACCCTTGAGCGACAACCAGCTTTCCGAGATGCTCAAGGAACAGGGCATTGAATGCGCCCGCCGCACGGTAGCCAAATACCGCGAGGGGCTGAAGATTGCCCCCGCATCACTGAGGAAGGCTTTGTGAATTCGCTCCAAATTTTCCTCCCGTGCGCCGCTGGCGTGGAAGACCTGCTGGCCGCCGAGGTGCACGACCTGACCGGCCTGATGGGCCAGGATCTGCTGACCCGCCGTGGTGGCGTGATGGCGCGCGCATCCTGGCGCGATGCCATGCTGCTAAATCTGCACAGCCGCCTGGCCCAGCGCGTGCTGGTGCAGCTTTCGTACACCGACTACCGCAATGAGCAGGATCTGTACCGCGCCGCATCGGACGTGGCGTGGGAGGTCTGGTTCACGCCCAAACAGAGTATCAAGGTGGAGGTCACGGCGCAGCACAGCCCGCTCAACAGCCTGAACTTTGCCGCACTGAAGATCAAGGACGCGGTGTGCGACCGCTTTCGCGACAAGGCCCACGGCGTGCGCCCCGACGTCAACACCCAGTGGCCCGACGTGCGTATTTACGCCCACCTGACCACCGACACCTGCTCGCTGTACATCGACACCTCGGGCGAGCCGCTGTTCAAGCGCGGCTGGCGT
>DAOQRI010000313.1:0-4142 GCA_035355475.1 Rhodoferax sp.
CGCGTCCACACGGTGGCGCTGGGGTTGTGCGGGCTGTTGATGATGATGGCCCGCGTTTTGGGTGTGAGGGCGGCGCTGATGGCACTGAAGTCGGGCCGAAACGTACCGGGCGTCAATGGCACCCGCACGGCCACACCGCCGGCCAACTCGATATTGGGCACATAGCTGTCATAGCAGGGCTCCAATACGATCACTTCGTCGCCCGGATGCACCACCGCCAGTACCGCGGTGATGATGGCCTGCGTGGCTCCCGCGGTGATGGTGATCTCGTCCGCCGCACGGTAGCTTCGGCCGTGCAACGCCTCGATCTTGGTTGCAATCGCTTCGCGAAACGGCGCAATGCCGGGCATGGGCGGGTACTGGTTGTGCCCGGCCTGCATGGCCCCGGTGACATGGTTGACCAGCGCAGGGTCGCAGGCAAAGTCCGGAAAACCCTGCCCCAGATTGACCGCCTTATGCTGCACCGCCAGTGCCGACATGACGGAGAAGATGGTGGTGCCTACGCAGGGCAGTCGAGAAGTAAGAGTAGGCGTCATTTCAGTAATCGTAATTTTCCAGATGCCCGTCCATCGCACGGGCAATCAGCTTGCGGTCCAGCCGGTCACTGAGCAACTCGGCAAAGGTGTAGACGAAATTGCGCAAATACGCACTGCGTTTGAAGGCGACCCGGGCCACATTTTGGCCAAACAGGTTGCCCGCAGGGCGCACCACTAGGCCACCTTTGCCCCCATCTTCCACCACATCGCGCACGGCCATTTCGGCCGCAATTCCGATGCCAAGACCCAGGCGTACGTAGGTTTTGATCACGTCTGAATCAATGGCTTCCAGCGCGATGCGGGGCTCCAGCTTGCGGATGGCAAAGGCATGGTCAATCTTGGTGCGCCCGGTAAAGGAAGGGTGGTAGGTGATGAGCGGCTCCAGGGCCACATCTTCCAGCGTGATGCGGTCCTTACGTGCCAGCGGGTGGTCTACTGGCAACACCAGCATGTGCTGCCATTCGTAGCAGGGCAGGGTAACCAGTTCGGCATAGTTCGCCAAGGACTCGGTGGCAATGCCGATTTCGGCCACTTCATCGATCAGCATGCGTGCCACCTGATCGGGTGAGCCCTGATGCAGGCTGATATTGACCTTGGGGTAGGCGGCTCGCAAACCGGCCACTTTTTCGGGCAATACGTAGCGCGCCTGGGTGTGGGTGGCGGCGATGGACAGGGTGCCACTGTCCTCGGCGCTGTACTGCTCGCCAATGCGTTTGAGGTTGCCCACTTCACGCAGGATGACTTCAATGCTTTTGAGTACGTGCTGGCCCGGCTCAGTGACACGTTTGAGGCGCTTGCCGTGGCGGGCAAAAATCTCTATGCCCAGTTCCTCTTCCAGTTCGATGATGGCTTTAGAAACGCCGGGCTGCGAGGTGTGCAGCGCCTTGGCCGCATCAGTGAGGTTAAGGTTGCGCCGTACGGCTTCCTGGACGAAGCGGAATTGGTGCAGGTTCATATTCCAAGGGCAATCTGCGCAATGAGTTGGATCAGCCGGGCATCTTCTCCCACCGCCGGTTGCAGGGTGAAGCGTACCTCCGGGTGGTTGGCCTGCAGATTGGCCAGCAACTGCGGCAAGTCTTCGCGGGCATGCTTGCCAACACCCAGGAACAGCGGAACCACGGTGATGGCGGTTACACCCCGTGCGATGAGCTTGTGGGTTGCCGTGGTGAGGTCTGGTGTGCTGATCTCCAGATAGGCGCATTCGACCGGCGTTTGCCCGGGCGCCGAGGCAATCTGTGCGGCCACAGCTTCCATAGGCTTGTGCCACAGCGGGTCGCGCGAGCCATGGGCGAACAGCACAATGCCGTTGACGTCGGCGGGTCGTGGCGTGGTGGTGGAGGTGGTCATCGTCGTATTACCAGCCAGGTGAAGGCCGTGAGGGAAATGAAGGAATAGATTAAACCGGGCAGCGCCGCGGTGATCCAGGGCTGCCAGCCCTGCAAAGCACCCAGGTCACCCAGCACGTTGTTGAGCAGCACAAAGCTGATACCCGCCATCACGCCGCCAAATACATAGGTTGCCACACTGCCGGAGCGGAAATGCAGGTAGGCAAAAGGCAATGCCAGCACCACCATAACCAGGCAGCTCAGCGGGTAAAACACTTTCTTCCAGAACTGGATTTCGTACTTTTGGGCGGTTTGCCCATTGGCATTAAGGTGGCGGATGTACTGAAACAAATCAATGGTGCCCATGCGTTCGGGCCGCAACACGGCCGTGGCCACCATCTCGGCACTGATTTGGGTAGGCCAGCGAAAACTGTCCACCGAGGCTCTGTCCACCCGCGATGCATTGGCATCGGCGCTGGTGAATTCGGTATGGTCAACCTTTTCCAACAGCCAAGACTCGTCCTTGTTGAATTTGGCGGTTTGCCCCTCGGTCATCGAGACCAAGAAACCCTGGTTATCGAACTCAAAAATGCGCACACCGCGCATGCTGGCGTCCGGTGCCAGCGAGCCCACGTTGACTGCATAGTGGCTGTAGGCTTGACGCTCTTTCAACCAGGCACCCGTCTTGCCCACGGTGACCTGGCCTTGGTAGCGCGACTTGAGCAGTTGCGCAGTTTTGTCCGCCATGGGTGCCAGGTAATCTCCCACGGCAAAGGTAAAAACCACAAAACCCAGGCCCAGCACCAGCAAAGCCCGCAACGCCCGCCACGGCCCCAGTCCACTGGTGCGCAGAATGGTGAACTCGGAGCTTTGCGCCAGCCGGGCCATCACAAAAATCGTTCCGATCAACACGGTGATGGGCAGCAATTCATACAAGTGGCTGGGCAGCATCAAGGCCACATAGAGCAGCGCCTGCGCTACGGTGTAGCCGGTTTGGCGGTGCTTGCCAACGGTCTGCAGCTCTTCCACAAAGTCAAAAAAGTAAAACAGCGAGACAAAGCCCAGGGTGACCAGCACCACAGCCATTACCACTTCACCGTAAAGAAGTCGCCGGATCGTCCTCATGCGGTTTCCTTGGCACCTGCCGCAGGGGCCAGTGATCTGCTGCTGGGTCGTAAAACCCAGTTGTTGTGCCGTTTGGTCAGCCACAGCAGTGCCAACGCCAGTGCGCCGCCGTGCAATCCCACCAGGTAGACGCCAAATTGCACCTGACCGGTCTCCACCCAACTCTTGCCCAGAATGAGCAGATTGAAATAGACGATGAAGGCCATAAAGGCAAAGCCCAGGTTGGCGGTGCGACCCACGCGCGGGTTGACACCTGCGGTGGCCAGCCCAATCACAACAAAATTGATGGCGGCGAGTGCCAACCCGGCGCGCCACGAGAATTCGGCCATGTGGGCATTGGTCGGAGATTGCAGCAGCTCCCATGTGTTTTTTGCGCGGGATGGCACAAAACTGCGCGCCGACTGGTCGTCCGCATCCACCTTGGCACCATAAGTCTTGAATGCAGCCACGGTCAGGTCGGCCTTGTCGGCCACTTTTTCCAGGCGCTGGCCATTTTCAAGCACCAGGAATTTTTCACCGTTGACGGTCTCGATGCGGCCACTGCGCGCAGAAGTAATGCTTTCTTTGTTGTCCTTGTGCTGCGCAATGAATACGTTGTTGCCGACCTGGGCTGCTCCAGTGGCTTTTTCAATAAAAAAGACCCGCTCCCCATTGGCTGACTCCTGAAACTGGCCGGGTTCGATGCGTGAAATGTCGCCACGCTTTTCGTAGCGATCACGCATGTCCTCGATGCGGGCGAATGCCCATGGCAAGATCAGAAAAGACAGCGCGGTGATCACCACAAGAATGGGCCAAGCGAACCGGAACAGGGGCTTGATCAGCGAGGTCAGTCCGCGCCCGCTGCCAAACCAAATCACCATTTCGCTGTCGCGAAACATGCGCGTCAGCACGTTGAGCACCGCCAGAAACAGGCACATGGACAGAATGGTGGGCATGTCTGACAGCACCGTGTAGCCCATGATAATCATCACGTCTGCCGGGTTAAAGACCCCTCGTCCGGCCTCGCCCAGGGTCCGGATCAGCGTCATGGTCATCACCACCGTTACCAGCACCACCAGCGTGGCGCCAAAACTGCGCGCGAGTTCTTTGCGGATGGAGGAATGGAATAACATGGAGAGCAAAGGAAAACCTGAATTATGAACTTTGAACTCAAACC
>DAOQRI010000314.1:0-4135 GCA_035355475.1 Rhodoferax sp.
CGCCGCCACAGGTTCCAACACCTATGCTGGCAGCACCCTCATCACTTCCGGCACGCTGAAAATCGGTGCCACCGATACCCTTCCCACAGGCACCGCCGTCACTGTCGGATCAGGTGTCTTCACGGCCACCTTGGATCTCAGCAGCGCCAGCCAGAGCATTGCCAGCCTGCAGATCTCCTCCGACAATACGAACGCGTACAGTACCGTCACCATCGGTGCCGGGCAGACCCTCACGGTCAATGGCAGCATGAGCATCGGCATTGCCAACAACGTCAAAACCGTGACTCGTGCCACCATCACCGGACCCGGCTCGCTGGTGATCAACAACACGAATGCGTTCTTTGATGCCGGGCTGCAGACGGCCACCTTTCTGCTACCCAATTCCACCGCCCCGTTCGACAATGGTGCCAATGCAAACAATGTGACATCTGACTTCACCGGTCTGGGATCCTTGACCGCGAACGTGAAGGAGTTTCGTGTGGGCTTCGGGGTCAACGTCAACAGTACCCTCCTGCTCTCAGATACGAGCAACAGCATCACCGCGAACGTGGTGCAGATTGCCAACAGCAACGGGCTGAACTCCGGCACCAGCACCATGATTCTCGGCGCAGGGACCAACACCTTTGTGACGGATGCCATCAACATCGGTGTGTCCAAAGGCGTGGCCACCCTGAAGTTCGCCTCCCAGACTGCCGGCAGCGCTGGCACCGTGGTCATCGGGGGAAAAACCGGGGCCACAACCGACATCACTGTTGGCGGCACTTTGGGCACGGCCACGGGAGCCCAGCCCACCGGCACACTCGATCTGCGCGGGCACACCGCCACCATCACAGCAGGCGCGCTCATCATCGGCAAACGCAACAGCAGCGGCGGCGGCGGAGCGGTCGGAACCGTGTACTTTGATGGTGGCACCTTTACCGTCAACAGCATCGAGATGGGCACCATGAGTGGCAACTCAGGCACCACTTCTCCGGGACCATCGGGCAGCGGCACGCTCATCATCAGCGGCGGCACTTTCACCGTATAGCGATTTCCAAAACTGATTTCCGGATAGCGGAGCAAAAAGAGCTGTACAAAACGGGCGGCAGTGCTTTGAGGATGGTTGTTGAGAGCGCAAGAACTCAGACCTGATGTGGACAACGCCACGCTGGAGCAACTCCAGGCGGCGATGGAGGCCGCGCCCAACAAGCGCAGCTATATCAGGCTGGCCGCCATGCGCTGCCTGCTGCGTGGCATGGACCGTGTGGACGTCTGCGAGACCTTCTGCCGCAGCGAGCGCATGGTTCGGCTCTGGATCATCAAATACAACCATGGGGGCATCGACGCGCTCATCAGCAAACCCACAGGAGGAAGGAAGCGTAAGGTCGCCCTGCAACGGCTCGAAGAGGTGCTGGTGCCCGTGCTCAAAGACCCCGCCCAGGCGGCCATGGAGCACTGGACCGGCGTGAAGGTCCACGGCTGGCTGCTCGGGCGGCTCCAGGCCGAGCTGAGCTACAGCACCGTGGTGCGCTATCTCCATGACCTGGACTTTCACCTGCGCGTGCCGCGTCCTTGGCCGCTGCCCCTGCTTGATGAACCCGAACGTGAGGCCCGGCGCCAGAGCTTCCGCACGCAGATCGCCACACTGGCCGCTGACCCACAGGTCGAGCTTTGGTTCGGTGACGAGTGCGGCGTGGATGGCGATCCCCGGCCAAGACGCCGGTGGGTGCAGCCGGGCAGCAAGCCCAAGGTGCCGCATCTCGGCAAGCATATCCGCCGCAGCGTCGTAGGGGCCGTCTGTCCGCAGAGCGGCGAGTTCTTCAGCCTCATGTTTGATGGCGTCGATGGCGCTGTCTTCCAGTGCTGGCTTGACGAACTGGCGCGCAGCGTGCCAGCGAAACCGGGTCTGCGCCGGGTGCTGGTGCTCGACAACGCCTCCTGGCACAAGGTCAAAACGCTCAACTGGCACCACTTCGAAGCACTGTTCCTGCCGCCTTACAGCCCGGACTTCAACCCCATTGAGCGGCTGTGGCTGCGCCTGAAGGCCGACTTCTTTGCCGACTGGATCGCACGCAGCGGCGCAGAGCTCGAAGAACGTCTTTGCCATGCCCTCAACCACTTCATGTCATCGGCCACTCAGACCGCCTCCATCTGCTCGATCCGGAAATGAGTTTTGCGATTTGCTATAACCTTGCTGAACTGCCCAAGCGTACCGAGGCGTTGCATGGCCTGCTCGATACCCATGTCGGATTGTCGGCATGACAGATAAGCCCCCGCGTCGGCCCGCAGCCGGCGCGGGTTTGGCCTTTCGTTAGCTATCAACGACTATTCTATGTGTGCGTTGTCACTTGATCTAATGCTTGGATGGGGCTGTCGGCTGGGATTGTGGCGGACGCTTGATTCTTTAGCACCGTGGATTCTTCAAAGCAGCGCCATTTACCCCGGATTATGCAGTAGAGTAAGTCAGAGGAGCGACGAGGGAGTCGATTTTGTGGAAGATGGCGTCCATCCAGGGGCGTTTTTTGCGCGGCAGTGAGAGTTTGAGCACTTGCTTGCGGGCGTGCTGGCTGATCCAGCCGCCTATTGCAAAGCAATAGGATCGCAGCGTCGCCAAAGTGGCCTGGTTGTGACTGTTAAGTCCAAAGTGGCGGAACAGGCTCATCAGGTTGTAGGCCACCATGATGAAGCGGAACGACGCCTCAGTGGCCCAGAAGTCCTGCAGGCAGAACGCTTCGAGTCCGAAGTCCTGCTTCAACTCCCGGATGCGGTTCTCGCAATCGGCCCGGCTGTTGTAGATGTTCCAGATCTGATCGAGCGGCAGTTCCAGGCTGGTCACATACAGGCTGAAGCGGTAGTCGGGCAGATCTTCAAAGAGCAGCTTGCCTCCCGCCAGCGGCCGGCGGCTGATCTGCTTGCGCACCACGATGTGACGGCGCGCCTTGGTCTTGAGATTGGCGGGCTGGTGGAGCCACTCTTTGACCGCGATGCCGGGGCAGACCTCCACCCAGTCCTTCATGCCGTGGATCTCATGCTTGAGGTTGGCATAGGCCCGCGCGGCGATGATGTAACCCAGGCCGCGCTCCTCCAGAGTGCTTAAGATTTCGTCGGTGTAAAAGCCGCTGTCAGCACGCACCAGCCCCACCTTCACGCCGCGCATCGCTTCATCAAAGGTCTCGCGCATGAACTCCACGCAGTTGGAGCACGCCGCCGTGTTGCCCGGGCGCAGCCACGCGTTGGCCACCATGCGTGTCTGGCTGATGAAGGCCATGAGCGGATGGTGCGAGTTGCGTCCACGCCGGTTGGGGTTGTAGCCTTTGGCCGCGCCTTCCTGACCGCCCTCGCGGGTGATGACCGTGCTGTCAAAGTCCACCGTCACCGCCCCCACGTTGATCTGCTCAAAAAACCATCTCTGCAACGGCGGGAACACCGCCGTGTTGCGGGCCTGGGAGAACTTGCCAAAGAACCGGCTGTAGGTGCTCTGGCTCGGCAGGCTCTCGTAGCCAAAGATAGCCGCCAGCGTCTGGTCCTGACGCAGCCAGTCGCAATGAATGTAGCGGCTGGCTCCCGTCCAGATCCCAAGCCAGAAGCTTTCGATGACATGCACTGGATCGTAGGCCCGGTTCGATCCACCCGCAGGCAGATCCAGCGTGGCCAGATGCTCACGGATGCCCGTCTGGTCCACAAAGCGCTTGATGAGCGCCATGCCGCCAAAGGGCGTCACCGGCTTGTCAGAGTATTCAATGGGCAGGTTCACCATCACGGTGATTGTGCCACATGCGTCAATGCCTCCTTCTGACAACGCTTTACACCTTCGTCTCCACTTCTATTGCATGTTCCGGGTTTATGCGGAGTAACGGGAGATTGCGGAGCACCGCACACGGAGTGTGCGGACCACTTTGCCGCCGCATGCGCGGGTTATCCATGCGACGTCGAAGCGTTGGGCAACATCGCACCGCAGTGGCGGGGGGACGCTGCTGGTGAGCGCGGCGTATGAAGAAAGTGCTGGGTTTGCTTCCCGAATTGGGATGTGGCTTTCCAGGGGTTGCGCTCGCTACGCGAGCTTACCCCTGGCTACCTTCTTGGTCCCCTCCGGGGTCCTGAACTAGTTGCTGCGCAATTGCGGGCAAGAGTGCCCACATCATTTGGACAGCGTCAT
>DAOQRI010000315.1:0-4131 GCA_035355475.1 Rhodoferax sp.
ACGATTCCGGTGCTGGTGCGCCCCGACTTCACCCTGGCGGCGTTTGTCAGCCTGGCGCTACCACTGTTCATTGTGACCATGGCATCGCAAAACCTGCCTGGCGTGGCGGCCATACAGTCCACGGGTTATGGCGACCAGCGCGCCAACGGGGGCGACGGCGGCATTCCCATTTCCAAAGTCATCACCCTGACCGGTGTGGCAACCTTTTTGTTGGCGCCGTTTGGTGCGTTCGCGCTGAACCTGAGTGCCATCACCGCCGCCATTTGCATGGGGCCAGAAGCACACGCCGACCCCAAACGCCGCTATACAGCAGCCGTGTCCTGTGGTGCGTTGTATGTGGTGATTGGCCTGTTTGGCGCGGCCATCACTGGCATATTGACGGCATTCCCCAAGGAACTGGTCGCCGCCATTGCGGGGCTGGCGCTGCTGGGCACCATTGGTGGCGCACTGACCGCTGCGCTGCAACACGAACCGCATCGCGAGGCGGCCATCGTGACGTTTCTGGTTACGCTCAGCGGCGTAGTGATTGCGGGGGTAGGCTCCGCTTTTTGGGGCGTGGTGGCGGGCGCATTGGCATTGCTGGTGCAGCATGTGGGCCGTAGCAGCTTGATGCGCGATCCGAAATAGACCAGCACGAATTCCAAAGACATTTACCCCTCGGCCCGCAAACTAATGTGGTTGCCTGTAGAGTCGAAGAAGAACCTTCTTAACACTGACACCTGATTGCTATGGAAATACTGTTTGTCACCGATCCTCTGGAAACCTTCAAGACCTACAAGGACAGCACCTTCGCCATGATGCGCGAGTCCCAACGCCGGGGCCACACCGTCCACGCTTGCGAGCCGCGCCATTTGCTGTGGGAGCGGGGTGGGGTGGTCCAAGCCCAGGTTCGCAGCATCACCCTGACGGGTGATGCCACGGACTGGTTCGCTGAGGTGGAGCACCCGGTGCGCGCCATCAAGGACTTTGGCGCGGTCGTCATGCGCAAAGACCCGCCTTTTGACAGCGAATACTTTTACGCCACCCACCTGCTGGAGCAGGCCGAGCGCGAGGGCGCCAAGGTTTTCAATAAACCTCGTGCCCTGCGTGACCACCCCGAGAAGCTGGCGATTCTAGAGTTTCCCCAGTTCATCGGCCCTACATTGGTCACGCGCGACGCAGACGCCATCAAGCGCTTCCATGCCGAGCACCAGGACATCATCCTCAAGCCGCTGGATGGCATGGGCGGCATGGGTATTTTTCGCGTCAAGGAAGATGGACTCAACCTCGGCGGCATCATCGAGACGCTGAACAAGGAGGGCGCTGAGACGGTGATGGTGCAGAAGTTTTTGCCCGCCATCGTCGATGGCGACAAGCGCGTGCTGGTGATCGGTGGCAAGCCCGTGCCGTTTTGCCTGGCGCGTATTCCACAGGGCGGCGAGGTTCGGGGGAATCTGGCGGTGGGCGGCAAGGGTGTGGCGCAGCCGTTGAGCGACTCGGATCGCGCCATTGCCGAAGCACTGGGTCCGATTCTGGCCGGGCGTGGATTGCTGCTGGTGGGTCTGGATGTGATTGGCAACAGCCTGACTGAAATCAATGTCACCAGTCCGACGTGTTTTCAGGAGATCACGGACCAGACTGGCTTTGACGTTGCCGCCATGTTTGTTGATGCGCTGGAAGCGGCGGCCAATTAACCTGCCACAGGTCTACGCAAATACCGCCCCGTCTACAAACACCTTGAATTCGCCAGGTGTCATGGCGACCCAGTTTTCGTTGGTGGTAAGCGGCTCGGTCACCACGATGGCCAGGCGATCTTCCGGGCCGTTGAGTTCAGAGAGGTCAACGCTGACGTCTTCGTCTTTCAACTGCACCTGGGCAAAAGGATATTGGCGAACCAGGTAGTGCAGCTTGGTGCTGCAGTGGGTCCACATGGCCTGTCCATTGCTTAGCAGGAAGTTGAAGGTTCCGTGCGCTGCGATCTTGGGCACCAGTTCACGCAAAGTCAATGTCAGCTCCGCAACGCTGGGTACCCCGGCGTGGGATTTGGACAGTTCCTGCAGCAGCCAGCAGAAGGCGTGTTCGCTGTCCGTGTTGCCCACGGGGTGGAAGCTCCCGTGCAACAGGGGCGCAAAGTCTTTCAAGTCGCCGTTGTGGGCGAACACCCAATAGCGACCCCACAACTCGCGCACAAACGGGTGGCTGTTGGCCAGCGTGATGGCGCCCACAGTAGCTTTGCGCACATGGGCCACCACGTTGTGGCTCTTGATGGGATAGGAGCACAGCATCTGCGCAATTGGGGATGTTGCCGCACTCTGGCTGTCCACAAAGCAGCGCACCCCTTTGCCGGGGGAGCCGCCGTCAGCACCGAAGAATGCGATGCCCCAGCCGTCGGCGTGGTGGTCGGTGCATCCACCCCGCTGTGCAAAACCGGTGAAGCTCAGCGTCAGGCTGGCGGGCAGGCGGCTGTTCATTCCAAGTAGCTGGCACATGTAAACAGTTTACACGCCCAATGCCTTCACTCTTTGGGCGGTTGATCCGGCCGTACCGGTACGCGCCAGATGAACAGCCCAAGCACGGCAGCCAGGACCAGCAGCATGATCCTGTGCCATGGCGATTGCACGAGCGCAATTGAAGTTCCAAAGGACAGAAACATGGTCAACGCGGCCCAGCGTTTGGTGCGCCGCTGCATGGCACCGTGCAAACGCCAGTCTGCAATGATGGGCCCCGCCATATGATGCGACAGTAGTGCGTTGTAAAAGCGGGGGGAACTTCGGCAAAAACAGGCTGCAGCGAGCAACACAAAAGGCGTCGTTGGCAGCACCGGTAAAACGATGCCCAACACGGCCGCGACCAGCGCAACGACACCGGCCGCGAAATAGAGACTGCGAATCCAGCGCGAGCGGTGCAGGTCGATCGTCTGCGCTGCGGGTTCGACCGGCGAAGCATCCATAGAACTACTGCAGGCCGCCAATATAGACCGATACCGCTTGCGTCTCAAGTGCCGTAAGTTTGGAAGCAACGCTGTGCATGACGGCGTTGTCATTGGTACGCTCGCGGCCACCAAATTCCTTGAGCTGGCTTTCGAGGTAGGCCGGGTGCTGGCCCGCCAGCCGTGGCAATTGTTGTGTGCCATGCCCGTTGGGGCCATGGCATGAGGCGCATGCAGGCACCCCGGAAAACGCATTGCCTTTGTTGAAAATGTACTTGCCCACTCCTGCCAGTTCTGTATCAGACGGCTGGCGTGAAGCGGGTGTGCGGCTGCTGAACCATGCGGCCAAGCCTCTGAATTCCTCGTCTTTCATGCCTTTCACCATGTCGCCCATGGTGTCGCTCTTGCGTCGCTGGTCGCGAAAGTCCTGCAGTTGCTTGAACAGGTAATCCGGGTGCTGTGCAGCCAGCCGCGGGTAGATTGGGCTTGAGCTGACCCCCTCTCGGCCATGGCACAGCGCACAGCGCGATTCCACAATTTCCATGACACGCTGGTCCGACGCCACGGCGGCGGGCTGTGCCCAGACTGGGATCGCCATTGCCCCCGCGACAAGGCCGGCCAATAGGTGAAGCGTGCGGGTAGTGCGACGGTTGTATTGCATATTGAAACAAGCAAATAGGATGCATCAAATTCTACCGCTGCTTGAGAAGCTGCGGTTGACTGCAATGCCTTCGTTGCTGGGTGACAATGTGTTCAATGACTTTGACCGGCCTGATTGGCCAATACGTTCGCCAGAACTGGCGCCCCTACCTGCTGTCTGCACTGATGCTGGCATCGGTGAGCGCGCTCACGGTTTTCATTCCACGCCAGGTGGGTCATGTGGTGGATGGCCTGGTGCAAGGCACACTGGGCGAGGAAGCGCTGCTGGCTCAACTGGCATGGCTGGTATTGGCGGGTGTTGCCATCTACTTCTTGCGGGTGGCCTGGCGCTTGCAGTTGTTTGCGGCAAGCTACCGACTGGGCGCACAGCTGCGTCAGCGTCTGTATGCGCGGCTGTGCCAGCAGGGGCCACATTTCTTTCAGCAGAAGCTCACGGGCGACCTGATGGCCCTGGCCACCAACGACATTGACTCGGTCGAGATGGCGTCGGGCGAAGCCATGCTGGCCGGTTTTGACGGCACGCTGACCTTGATCATGGTCGTTGCGATGATGAGTTTGGGTGT
>DAOQRI010000316.1:0-4116 GCA_035355475.1 Rhodoferax sp.
CTTGCGCACCTGCCACTGGAAACAGCCCTAATTGACACGACGGACGCCGCCGCGCTGCGGGCCGCCTTGGGTGGGTGTGATGTGGTTGTGAATGCTTTGCCCTACCACTTGGCCATCATGGCTGCGACGCAGGCACTGGATGCCGGTTGCCATTACTTTGACCTGACCGAAGACGTGGCCGCCACCCGGGAGATCATGCGCCTGGCTGAAGGGGCCAAGACGGCCTTCATGCCCCAGTGCGGCTTGGCGCCCGGCTTTATCGGTATCGTGGCCCATCACCTGAGCCAAAAATTCAGCAAACTGCAGGAAGTCAAGATGCGCGTCGGCGCCCTGCCGGCCTTTCCCACCAACTCCCTCAAATACAACCTGACCTGGAGTGTGGATGGCTTGATCAACGAGTACTGCCACCCTTGTGAAGCCATCCGCGATGGCGAGATCATCGAGGTGTTGCCGCTTGAGGGCATGGAGCACTTTTCACTGGACGGCACGGAGTACGAGGCCTTCAACACCTCCGGTGGCTTGGGCACGCTGTGCGAAACGCTCAAGGGCCGCGTGCAGACGCTGGACTACAAGACCGTGCGCTATCCCGGTCACCGCGACATCATGAAGATGCTGTTGCAGGAACTGGGCATGCAGTTTGACCAGGAAAACCTGAAGAACATATTGCGCAACGCCATTCCGCTGACCATGCAGGACGTGGTGCTGGTGTTTGTCACTGTGAGCGGTGAACGCGATGGCCAACTTGTGCAGGAAGTGTTTGCCCGCAAAATTTTTGCCGACCGCAATGAGGCCGCGCCTCTGAGCGCCATCCAGATCACCACCGCCGCTGGTATCTGTGCCGCGGTAGACCTGTTCCGCGAGGGACATTTGCCCCAGGCTGGCTTCATCCGCCAGGAACAGATAGAGTTGCCCGCATTCTTGGCCAACCGCTTTGGCAGCGCTTACCAGCAGTCGCGCCAGGTTGAGTCCATCGGCTGATATATTGCGGAGCCACTATGCCCAACACAATCCCTAACGTACAGACCCTGCTGGCCTCTTTGGGCACACCCAATAGTGCCTACCATGGCGGCGACTTGCCGTCGCGTTCGCCCATTGACGGCAGCGCTCTGGGCCAGGTGCACGCAACTCCGTTGACTGAGGTCGCAGCCGTCATTGCCCGTGCACACGCTGCACAACAAACCTGGCGCAGCGTGCCAGCCCCACAGCGCGGCGAGTTGGTGCGACTGCTGGGCGAGGAACTGCGCGCCAACAAACAAGCGCTGGGCACGCTGGTGTCGCTGGAGGCCGGCAAGGTGCTGTCCGAAGGCTTGGGCGAAGTGCAGGAGATGATCGACATCTGCGACTTTGCCGTGGGCCTGTCTCGCCAGTTGTACGGACTGACGATTGCATCCGAGCGCCCCGGCCACCGCATGATGGAAACCTGGCACCCGCTGGGAGTGGTGGGTGTCATCACCGCCTTCAACTTCCCTGTGGCGGTGTGGGCCTGGAACGCGGCGTTGGCGCTGGTCTGTGGCGACACCGTGGTGTGGAAGCCGTCCGAAAAGACACCCTTGTGCGCGCTGGCGGTACAGGCCGTGTTCGACCGAGCCTGCCAGCGCTTTGGCGCTGACCGCACCGCCCATCTTTCGCAGCTGCTGATGGGCCGAGCAGATGTTGGCCAGGCTCTGGTGGATGACCCCAAGGTGGCACTGCTGTCGGCCACCGGCAGTACCCGCATGGGCCAGACTGTGGGGCCACGGGTGGCGGCACGCTTTGGACGCAGCCTGCTGGAACTGGGCGGCAATAACGCCATCATCGTTGCGCCCTCGGCCGATCTGGACATGGCTGTGCGAGCCGTGGCTTTTGCGGCCGCCGGCACCGCAGGCCAGCGCTGCACCACGGCGCGCCGCCTGATCGTGCACACCTCCATCCACGCCGATCTGGTGTCCCGCCTGACCCGTGCCTTTGCCAGCTTCACCATCGGTTCACCGCTAGACGAGGGCACGCTGGTGGGGCCTCTGATTGACGGTGCTGCGTTCGACGCCATGCAGGCAGCGCTGGCGCAGGCCAAGGCGCAAGGCGGCGTGGTGGCCGGTGGTGAACGCGTGCTGCAGGACCGCTATCCCGGCGCCTACTACGTCCGCCCGGCCCTGGTGCAAATGCCCGCGCAGACCGAGGTGGTGCGGCATGAAACCTTCGTGCCCATTCTGTATGTGATGCAGTACACCGACCTGATTGATGCCATCGCACTAAACAACGATGTGCCGCAGGGCCTGTCGTCCTCCATTTTCACCACCGATGTGCGCGAGGCCGAACAATTCATGTCCGCTGCCGGTTCGGACTGCGGCATTGCCAACGTGAACATCGGCACCTCGGGCGCCGAAATTGGTGGCGCTTTTGGTGGCGAGAAGCAGACGGGCGGCGGGCGGGAGTCGGGGTCGGACGCCTGGAAGGCCTATATGCGCCGGGCGACCAATACGGTCAACTACTCGCGGGAGCTACCGCTGGCGCAGGGAGTGCGGTTTGATTTGTCATAAGCCGGAATGGATGCTATTCATTTTGTAGCTGCTTGCGCTTACTCCCGCCGCCCGGGCCGTTCCATGGCGACTTCGGACGCGTTGAAGCCCAACTTCTCGTAGAAGGCGTTGACACCTGTCCGTCCGGCGCGCAATACCCAGGTCATTTCTGGCTTCTCGCCCATGGCGCTTCGGACCAAGGCTGAGCCAACACCCTGGCCCCGGTGTTTTTCAGCGACTACAACCATTGAGATGTAGCCATTGAAAATACCGTCGGTCAAGGCCCGGAGAAAGCCAATGACCTCCCCTCCCTGAACAGCTACCAGTGCAATTTGCGATCGACTGACCAACTCGGCGAATAGCTGTGGATCGGAGACGCGTTTACCCCAGTGGTTCGCCAGAAGCAGCGTGCGGGCGGCTTCCACTTCGCTGGGTAGGATGGGGCGGATTTGCATGGTGATGGATACGCGGTTTGATGTTGTCCCACAAATCTTTTGGCTATTCCAGTTTATCCTTGCCCTCGCGGTCGCCACCCGCTGCTGCCATGTGCCCCATCTCAAGAGGAATTTGACTTTGACTACCCGCATCTTCACACCCCTGGTGCCGTTTGTGCTTGCGATGCTGACGTGTTCAGCCATACAGGCTGCACAACCTCCGCAGGTCAGCCAGGCCGACCTCATCAAACACTCCGCACCCAGCGACTGGCGCCGCCTGGACCCCGAGAACACGCTGGTTATGGAGATCAATGGCCAGCAAGTCATCCTGGAACTCGCTACACGCTTTGCGCCCCAACACGCGGCCAACATCCGAACCCTGACCCGCGAGGGCTACTACACCGGCTCGGCCGTGGTGCGGGTGCAGGACAACTATGTGACGCAGTGGGCCGATCCGGCGGATGAAGAAAAGGAGAAGGAAAAGGTCAAGCCCCAGGGCAACGCGCTGGCCCACTTGCCGGCCGAGTTTTCGATTCCGTTCAAGGGCCTGCCGCTGACCCGATTCACCGACCCCGATGGCTGGGCCCCCGTCAGTGGTTTTGTGGATGGCCTGCCAGTTGCTGCCGATCCCGCCAAGAACAAGGCCTGGCTGGCCCACTGCTATGGCATGGTGGGCGCGGCGCGCAGCTCCAAGCCCGACAGCAGCAATGGCACCAGCCTGTACGCGATCAACGGCCAGGCGCCACGGGCGCTGGACCTGAACATCACCGTCGTAGGGCGCGTGGTCAAGGGCATGGAGGTGCTGTCGTCGCTGCCGCGCGGCCCCGGCGCCATGGGTTTTTATGACAAGCCCGAGCACTACGTCCCCATCACCCGCGCCCGCGTGCTGGCCGACATGCCGGCGGCCGAACAGCCCGCCATGGAAGTCATGCGCACCGACACCGCCACCTGGCGCAAGCTGGTGGAAGCCAGCCGCCACGCCATTGGCGGCTGGGCGGTGCGCAGTGCGCTGCACAGCAACATCTGCAACCGCACGGTACCGACGCGTCCCATCGTCAGCCCTGCCGCATCCTGAGTCTGCGGTTTTAGCGTCTCTAGTCTCTATCCCCCTACATCACCTGAAACAACTTATGACCTCACCCACGCTGGCCACTCTGAACGCCACCTTCAAACGTCTGCACAATTTT
>DAOQRI010000317.1:0-4101 GCA_035355475.1 Rhodoferax sp.
AGGACTACCCCCTGGCAGGCCCCGTGCTCGCCGCGCTGCCAGATACCGCCGTGTTGCTGCTTGACCCGCGCCGCGTGACCCTGGGTCTGCGGGAAAGCGCCCCCGCCAGCGTGAAGGTGGTCGAGGCCATTAACCCCAGTGTGTTGCTCAAGAGCCGCAAGGGCGCTGCCGAGGCGGCCCATGTGCGCGCTGCCATGGAGCAGGACGGCGCGGCGATGTGCAACTTCTACGCCTGGTTTGAAGCAGCGCAGGGCAAGGAGCGCATCACCGAGCTCACCATCGACGAACGCCTGACCGCCGAGCGAGCCAAGCGAACGGGCTTTGTCGGCCTGTCGTTCAACACCATTGCCGGTTTCAATGCCAACGGTGCCCTGCCGCACTACCGCGCCACTGAAGAGAGTCATGCAGTCATTGAAGGAAATGGCCTGCTGTTGATCGACTCTGGCGGCCAATACCCTGGCGGCACTACCGACATCACCCGCGTCTGGCCGATTGGCACACCCAGCGCAGCCCAAAAGCGCGACTACACGCTTGTGCTCAAGGGCACCATCGGTCTCTCACGGGCACGCTTTCCGCTGGGTACGCTGTCGCCCGCGCTGGATGCTCTGGCCCGCGTACCCCTGTGGGCCGAGGGCATGGACTATGGCCACGGCACCGGCCATGGCGTGGGCTACTTTTTGAATGTGCACGAAGGCCCGCAGAGCATTTCCAAAGCCGTTGCCGATGCCAACATGGCCATGCAGCCCGGCATGATCACCTCCATCGAGCCCGGCCTGTACCGCAGTGGGCAGTGGGGCGTTCGCATTGAAAACCTGGTGCTCAATGTGCCCTTTGCCAGCACCGAGCCGTTTGGCGAATTCCTGGAGTTTGAAACGCTGACGCTGTGCCCCATTGACACCCGCTGCATCCAGAAAGACCTGCTGCGCGCCGACGAAGTGCAGTGGCTCAACGCCTACCACGCCACCGTCCGAGCGCGCCTGAGCCCGCTGCTCAGCGGTGCGGGTCTGGACTGGCTGATGACGCGCACCGAGGCGCTGTGAGCGCACAACCCATGCCGAAGGATGGCATGGGACTGCCGCCGTATGAACAGGCGCGGGTGGTGGATGCCTACGCCCGCACAGCACTCGATGCGGCACTGGCCGCCGGGCTGTCGCTGGACTGCCTGGGCTTTGCGGACGGCATGCCCGCCACTTTGCCGGTGGGCCGGTACATCGATTTGCTTGAACAGTCCGCTGCACGCAGCGGAGACCCCTGCTTTGGTTTGCATGTCGGTGAACGCATGCGCCCCTCCACCTTTGCCACCTACAGCCACGTCGTTCTGAGCAGCCCGACCTTTGCCGAGGCAGTGGTGCAGACCCGCCGGTTCGAAGGGCTGGCGCACGATCTGGGGCGGACTGAGCTGCTGGTGGAAGGGGATGTCGCCACCTACCGCTGGCACTGTCCGTGGCTGGCGCGTCAGCCGTCGCGCCATTTGCCCGAAAGCATCATGGCGGGTATTCTCACCTTCGCCAACTGGCTGGCCTGTCAGAGCCTGCCTCTCTACAGCCTGGACTTTCCGCATGCGCGGGATGAACGCGCAGACCGTGGCGAGTACCGGCGCATCTTCGGGGTGGACCCTATGTTTGATGCGCCGTTCACCCAGGCAAGGTTTCCAGCTGCGGTGCTGAACATCGAGATCCCCAACGCAGACCGTGCCCTGTTCCCCGTGGTCGAGCGCCACGCCTCGCAGCTGCTGGCCCAACGTGATCAGGAGCTGCAAGGCGATGGAATCATCCAGCAGGTTCGGCGCTGCATTGCGGACCAGTTGGCGTTTGACCAGGTGTGCATCGGAGATGTGGCACGCACGCTGAATAGATCGGTGCGCAGCCTGCAACGCAAGCTCGGTGACGCCAACACCCGTTTTGGCGATTTGCTGGATGCCACGCGCAAGGAGTTGGCCGAAGGCTATCTGGCCGACCCGACCCTGAGCCTGACGGAGATTGCCTTCCTGCTGGGCTATCAGCAGCAAAGTTCGTTCAACCATGCGTTCCGTGGATGGCACCAGTGCACGCCGCAGCAATGGCGAGCCCGCAAGTGATGGCGCTTACGCTAGGTTCCGTCTGACACCTGAATCAATTCTTCGTCGGATAACCGGTGATGTCCTGAATGTCGCGGTACAGGGGTTGCAGCCGTGCATACATGCGCCGATAGACCTGGGTGAACAACTGCTCATAGGTGTGCACATGTTCCGGCTGTGGCTGAAACACCTGGCCCATGCGTGTCATCGCGGCCATGGCACTCGCGAAGTCCGGATAGAACCCCAGGCTGACAGCTGCCAGAATGGCAGCACCCAGGCCGCTGGTTTCATACAGGTGGGGCCGCTCGCACGGCAGGTTGAACACATTGGCGGTGATTTGCATGGCCGCATCGCTTTGCGAACCGCCGCCTGACACCCGCACCGTCGTGATGCGCGTGCCGCTGCGCTTTTCAATGCGCTCCTTGGCTTCGCGCAGCGCATAAGCCAGGCCTTCCAGAATGGCGCGGTACAGGTGGGCACGGTGGTGCACATCGCCGAAGCCAATGATGGCGCCCTTGGCTTCCGGCCCCGGAATCTTGATGCCGGGGTTCCAGAACGGTTGCAACATCAGACCCTGCGCGCCCGGCGGCACGGCGTTGACCAGCTCATCAAACAACGTCTCTGCGGCAATGCCGCGCTGGTCGGCCAGCTGCTGCTCATGCAGGCCAAACTGTTCCTTGAACCAGCTCACCATCCAGAACCCCCGGGTGATTTGAATCTCGGTGTTGAAGTGACGGGGTACAGCGGCCTGGTAGGGCGGAATGAAAGGGGTGGCTTCCACATAGCGCGGTGTGGTGGTGTTGACCGTGGCCGTGGTGCCGTAGGACAGGCAGGCGATGTCGGGCGTCAGGCAACCCGCGCCAATGACCTCGCATGCCTTGTCCGCCGCGCCGGCGATCACCGGCAGGCCCTCGGGAATGCCGGTGTCGCGTGCGGCCAAGGCGGTGACCGTGCCGATGCGCGTACCGGCTGCCACCAGCTCGGGCAGCATGTGCTGCTTGACCGGAATGGCCTGCCATTTCCAGTCGTGTGCACTGGCCCAGCAGCCCTTTTTGTAGTCGAAAGGGATGTAGCCCACCTGAGACGCCACCGAATCCACAAACCGGCCGGTAAAGCGGTAGTTCAGGTAGCCCGATAGCAACAGGTATTTGTCCGTTTTGGCCCAGATCTCGGGCTGGTTCTGCGCAATCCAGTTGGCCTCGGCCTCTTTCTGGAAATGGCGGACGGTGTCGCGCATGCCAATCAGTTTGAACGCAACCTCCCACCACCACTTGAGTCGCGGCGTCTGCTCGGTGCGGCGCTGGTCCAGCCAGATGATGGCCGGGCGCAGCGGCTTGCCATCCCTGTCCAGCGCGATGGTGGTGGCGCGTTGGGTGGTGATGACCACACCGGCAATCGACTCCCTGGGCACCTGGGTAGTGGCCCACAGGCGCTGGCAGGCGGTGGACAGCGATTGCCAGAAAGCGTCCGGGTCGTTCTCCAGCCAGCCGGGCTGGGGCGACTGGTAGGTGTCAATCGCTACCTGTGCTTTGTCCACCAGGTTGCCCTGCAGATCAAAGATCAGGGCACGCACGCTTTGCGTTCCGTTGTCGATGGACAGGATGTAGCGCGGGCTCATGGGTTGGCTCCCTTGTGCGGATGGCTATTGCCGGGAATGCGGTAGTGCCGGGCGATCAGGTCCTGGTAGCGCGCCAGTTCCGCGTTCCAGCGCGTCTCGCCCCACTGCAGGTGCGGCTCACACAATTGGCGGATGCGCGGGAGATGGTCCAGGCCGCCGTGCGGCAGCAGAATGCCCAGCCGCGTGCGCCGCAGCAGCAGATCGTCCAGATGCTGCACGGCCTCAAACTGCGCGGCCAGCGCCAGTTCCAGCCACAGGGTTTGCGTGCCGGGAATGGTTTGCAGGTCCTCTTCGGTCGCACTTTGTGTCCACTGTGCCGCCTGATAGCCGTATCGCGCACCCAGGCGGTGCCGCACCGCACTGCTCCAGCGCGGATTCAGCGGGGCAACCAGAGTGAACACCGCAGCGTCATCCCGCGCAAATGACC
>DAOQRI010000318.1:0-4101 GCA_035355475.1 Rhodoferax sp.
TCACGACCACCGGCAGGCCCACTTCAAGGGCAGCTGCCCAGGCATCCTCGGCGTCTGTTACCGCCCGCCCTCCGGGCACTGGAACCCCGGCAGCGGCCAGCAGTTTCTTTGTCAACTCCTTGTCCTGCGCTATGGCTTCGGCAATTGCGCTGGTGACGTCCATTTCTGCGGCCTGAATTCGGCGTTGCTTGCTGCCCCAGCCAAAACGCACCATGCTGCCTTCGGTCATGCGGCTAAATGGAATATTGCGAGCGGTAGCCGCATCCACGATGCAACCGGTGCTTGGGCCCAGGCGCACGTCTTCATCGAGCTCACGCAATTGGGTGAGTGCACCAGCCAGATCAAAGGGTGCGTCGTCCAGGGCGGCCTGGCACAGCGTTTGCGCCAGGTCCATGGCCAAACGGCCGACGGCCTCTTCGCTGTACTCGACCACGAGCTGATAGACGTCGGCGTCGACGGTGGGCGTGCAGCAGCTGAATGTGACCGGGCAGCCCGCCTGGGCCTGCAAACCCAACGCAGCCAGTTCCAGCACGTGGACCATGGGAATGGAGTCGTCATGACCAGTGGGCTGAAACGGGCCAATCTCTGGAAAGCGCGAACGCAGCCGCGATTCAAATCCGTCGATGGTGCCTACAGAACATTCAACGCCACTGCAGGATACGATGGACTGTATGGCCGTATGGTGGCTCCACAGGTTGGGGCCACGCAGGGCTCGGATACGGGTTACTTCCATGGGGTTTCTCTAGGTTGCATTCAGTACGGTGTTTTTCTGGGATTGGATTCAAAGGTCCGCAGACCCGCACCAATCAATTCAGGCGGAATGCTGAGCGCCCAGGCTGCGGCTACGGCAGCCATCACCATTTCGGGCTGGGAAGCCTTGGCTGGTTTGAGTGAGGCCAGCGGCAGTAGTGCCACTTCTTTGGGGCCATGGGCCAGCACGATGTGGTCATCCCGTACAAAGACCACCTGCTCACCGGCCGCACGGTGTTCGGCCATGGCGTTTTGGTGGGGATCCATGCCATAGAAAATGACCTTGCCATCGCACAACTCGGCAAGCTCCACTACTTGGGGGTCGGCAGCATTCAGTACCGCCGTGCCGCTGGGCAAAATGACATCGACCTGGGTACGCGTGACCTTGAAGGTCTGTTCGGCGTCCAGAATGTCAAAGGCTTCCAGCGAAGGTTGCCAGCCCACATCGGTCACCACACCCACGGTGCACTTCTCATAGGCCAGTCCCTCGGCCAGAATGGTTTGGCTGCCGTTCTCGAACACGGCAGCTTGCACTGAGCGGTTGATCAGCAGGCGCTGGCCGGCTTCCCAGTTTGCGCAGTCTTTGGCCTCCACCTGGCGACCGTCGAGGTAAAGCCCTTCACTGCAGGCCAGCCCCACATGCTTGCCGCTGATATGGGCCAGCCAGGCAATCAGGCGGGCAATGCGGCCTGTTTTTTGGGTACCGGTGACACCCACGATCGGAATGCGACCGTCGCGATCCAACTTGAACAGATGCTCAATGATGGCCTTTCCAACCGGTTGCCCGGGGCCATCGGCAGGTTTGATATGGGCCAGCAGACCGGGGCTGGCATTGACCTCGATGACCGCTGCACGCTGCGATGCCATGGGCTTGGTGGCATCTTCCAACACCATGTCCACACCCGCAATGTCCAGTCCGACCACGCGTGCGGCCAACGCGGCCGCAGCAGCCACGGTGGGGTGCAGCTTGTCGGTGATGTCGAACGCGACGTTGCCGTTGGACTGGATCAGCACTTTTTGGTCCTTGGCAGGAACAGATTTGGGGGTCAGGCCGACTCGCTCCAGTTCCAGAATGATTTCCCCCGAATCGCTGGGCGTGACCGTGTTCAACGGAAACTCTTCTGTCTTGCCGCGCCTGGGGTCCGAGTTGATCTGCACGTCAGCCAGGGCATCAATGGTGGAGACTCCATCACCCACAACCCACAGTGTCTCGCCACAGGCCGCTGCAACCACCTTCTTGCCGACAACCAGCAAACGGTGCTCATTGCCCGCAATGTACTGCTCGACAATGACGCTGCTCCCACCGCCCTTGCGGTAGGCCAGGGCGAAGGCTCCTTCCACATCACTTTGTGTGCGCAGGTTGAGAGACACACCACGCCCATGGTTGCCGTCATAGGGCTTGAGCACCACCGGCAGCCCAATCTCCTGGGCAGCTTCCCAAGCCTGCTCGGCCGATTTGACCAGTTCGCCCTGGGGAACTGGCACGCCGCAGGCCTTGAGCAGCGACTTGGTCAGATCCTTGTCGCTGGCGATTTCCTCGGCAATGGCCGAAGTCTGGTCGGTCTCAGCCGTCCAGATGCGGCGCTGGTTGATGCCATAGCCCAGCTGCACCAGGTTGCCCTCGGTCAGGCGGATAGAGGGAATCCTGCGTTCGGTAGCAGCATCCACAATGTGGGATGTGCTGGGGCCCAGACACAAGTCGTCCACCATTTCCGTCAGGTGGCTGACCGTGGCCGCCACGTCATACGGCGTGCCGTTGATGGCAGCCACCACCAGGTCGCGCGCGGCGACCAGTGCAGCACGGCCAACCTGCTCCTGACGGGTGCGAAACGCAATTTTGTAGACGCCGCGGGTGGAGGTTTGGCGCGCTTTGCCGAAACCAGTGCGCATGCCCGCCAGGTTTTGCAGTTCCAGTGTGGTGTGCTCCACAATGTGGGCGGCGTAAGTGCCGTCGCGCACCCGCTGCAAAAAGCCGCCTCGCACGCCAGGGCTGCAATGGTGTTCTACCAGACTGGGCAAAAAGCCAATCAGGCGTTCGTAGAAACCGGGAATGGTATTGGAGGGGAAATCTTCCAGTGTGCCAATGTCTACCCAGGCCTCTATTACGGCGCGATAGGTCCAGATGTTGGGTCCGCGCAGGTGGGTTACCCGCAGAATATCGATCTTTTTCTGGTCCGTCATGGCTGTTTTCGTTTGGGTCGTCCACCATTGTGGCCCCGGCCGCGTTAAGTATTCTTGCCCACACCACCCGGTTCGGCGGGTGGGCGGGGTTGCTCCAAGCTAGTATCGTAAAGTATGGCGCATGCCGCAATCGGTATAGAGCGGGCCCCAAGCCTTCGGAATTTCAAATTTTTGCTGCACCACATGACCCCTGTTGATTTAGCCGAGAGCGCTTTTCCCGCCGATCTAAGCACCGTTTGGCGCAATGCGGTGTCGTCACAACTCCACCCTCAAGAAAACGTTCTGGCGGCGCTGGAGGTTGACCTGAACGCGGATTTGCATTTTGTGCCCGGTCTGATTGTGGTGACCGATCAGCGCATTCTCAGCTGCGCGCACGAACAGGCGTCCTGGCAGCACTGGGCTTTCAGGGATGGTCTTGAGCTGCGCCACCATGACCACGCCGGTGTAGGGCACCTTGATCTGGTGGATGCCAGCGGCCTACTTGCAACCTGGCGGTTTACCCTGGCGCAGAACCTGTATGCCATCCGGTTGGTTGACCAGTTCCAGTCGCGCCTGGACAGCCATGTCAACGGCAAGCCGCTGGTGCAGGTGTTGAACAACGTCTGTCCCAGTTGCAAGGCCCCGCTGGAACCCGACCAGGACGAATGCCCCATTTGCACCAAAGTAGTTCACACACCACCGTCAACCTGGACGCTGTTTCGCCTGTGGCGCTTTGCGACACCTTATCGCGGGCAATTGGCGCTAGGCTTTGTGCTGATGCTGTTGGGAACCGCGGCACATCAGGTGCCGCCCTACCTGACGGCGCCCCTGGTGGACAAGGTGCTCATTCCCATGCAGAACGGTCAGACCGTTGAACCGGGCACCATCGCGTTCTATCTGGCGGCGTTGCTGGGTGCCGGGCTCCTGGCCTGGGTGCTGAGCTGGGGCAAGACTTATGTGCTGGCGCTGGTATCCGAGCGCATCGCTGCCGATTTGCGCACCACTACGTACGAACACCTGCTCAAACTCTCGCTGGAATACTTTGGCGGCAAGCGCACTGGCGACCTGCTGTCGCGTGTGGGCAGCGAGAGCGACCGCATTGCGGTCTATCTATCCCTGCATCTGACCGACTTTGCCAGTGACGTGATCATGATTGTGATGACCGCCGTCATTCTGTTCACCATGGACCCT
>DAOQRI010000319.1:0-4090 GCA_035355475.1 Rhodoferax sp.
GTGGGTGCAGCCCGTGAGATTGATGACGCCAGCATCGCTGCCGAGTACATCACCCTGTTTGGTGGTGTCGGCAAGCCCGAGGTCTATCTGTTTGGCTCGTTTTACCTGAGCGGCTTTCTGAATGAAAAGCCGCTGGCTGCACTGCGCGCCGACATTGCGGAACTGGGCCTGGCGCGCGACGACGCCATGTCGGAAACTGAAGACCACTTCGCCTACCTGTGCGAGGTGATGCGCTACCTGATTGCCGGCGACGATGTGGCGGTGGCCAATCTCACCCGCCAGCAGGCATTCTTTGCGGCCCATGTGCAACCGTGGGTGCTGCGGATGTGCGATGCCCTGCAGGCGCATCCCAAAGCCCGGTTCTACGCGGCGGTGGCCGGGCTGACCCGCGCCTTTGTGGCGGTCGAGGCGCAGGGGTTTGACATGTTGGAAAATCAAGCATAAAAAGTGCCTCCAGCCCTCGTGGAATATACGCAAATAGCTATCAAGGTGATAGCAAATTATCGGGCATCATACCAACCGATGCAGCCTTACTGGTCTCTACGGGACGCATTTCAGGCAATCAATTTCTGATTCCACGGTCTATAGGAGAGTTCTTTGGCGGGTGTCTATAGGGGGGACATCGCCTCGCTGAAATGCAAAATTGCAGGTGAAACCTGACACTTTTCCGAAGATCGCTTGCGCAGACGCAACCCCAAAATTGGAACTCAATCCAATTCAGGGGGCCGCCATGTTGTCTGCAGACCGCGCCAATCCAGCGATGCAATTTGAGGAGACGCTGCCCTTTCGGGTGGAAATAGCGTCGAGGCAACATTTGCAAGACGTCGCCAGTTTGAGAGTTGCGACTTACGGCAAACATCTGCCCGCACTGGCAGAAACACTGAGCTGTCCAGAACCTGCGGATTTCGCCCGTGGGTGCGAGGTCTTTGTGGCCAAGTCCAAATTCGATGACAGTCTGCTGGGCACGCTGCGGACCCATTCCAACGTGTTCAACCCATTGCCGCTACAAGCATCGCTGGACTTGCCAGAACGATTTCGCAATACCCGCATGGTGGAGACGACCCGATTGTGTGTCAAGGGCAGCCCCGGTGCATCGACCGTGCGTAGCGCGTTGTTTAAAGCGCTGCATTTGTATTGCCTTGAGCAGAATGTGGACTGGATGATGGCTGCAGCCCGTCGTCCGGTAGACAAGATACACGACAGCCTGTTGTTTGAAGATGTCAAAGAACCCCGTGTGTATTACCCTATGGCGCACGCTGGCGGGGTTCCCCATCGCGTGTTGAGTTTTTCACCAACCAATGCCCAGCAGCTTTGGCGCAGCCATCGGCACCCGCTATACAGGTTCATGTTTGAGTCCCATCACTCCGACATAGATCTCTCGATGGCTCAGGATTTGAATTTTGACTGGCAGTGCCCCGATCGCGGCTCAAACGTCACCTATCTGCCAGAGCGCAGACTTGTGCCACGGCCCGGCACGCATTACCAGGCATCGCGCCCCATGGCGCTCACGGCATAGGCTGCAAAAGGGGTTGTCTCAGTAGATCGACAATGGCCCTTCGATTTCAAAAAGCGGCATGGTGCCAGACATGCTTTCCTGCAAGCTATTGATGAACGCCAATATTTCAGGATTTTCAATGAAATCGGCACCGCTGCGTGCAGCCAGGATGCGCTCTGGCATCACAGGTTTGCTGATCCCGTAACCCTGGGCGTAGTCCACACCCGCTTCCGACAATACCTTGATGGTGGCAAGATCCTCAGCGAATTCGCCAATGGATTTCATGCCCAGCTTGGTTACCAAACTGGCTATGGATTCAACAATGGCCATACCGGACAGGCTGTGGGCGGCGTCCTTGACAAGCGAGCCGTCGAGCTTCAAGGCATCCACGGAAAGCCCTTTGAGGTAACCGAAGGACGAATAGCCAGCACCAAAATCGTCCAACCCTACCTTGGCACCGATACTTCGCACGCGGTCAATGAAGCGCTGCATTTTTTGCATGTCGGTCAGTGCAACTGTCTCGGTGATTTCCAGGCAAATCATCGATAGAGCCACCGGATGACGCTCAAATAACGCGAACAGTTCTTCCGTAAATGCTTCGTCATTGAGCGAGCCGCCCGAGAGGTTGATGCCGACAAAGCGCGTATTGCCCAGTGAGGCCGCATGGGTCTCCAGCCAGTTGATGGCCGTGTTCACGACCCAGCGGTCAATGATCGCCGTCTTGGCGTGGGCTTCGGCGGCCTCGATGATGATGTTCGCTGGCAGAATCTGTCCGTCTGCCTTGCGCAATCGCAGCAGTACCTCAAAGTTCAGTGAGTCATGTGGCGCATTGAGAGAGATCTCGGGCTGCATGACCAGGAACAGACCCGCCGGCGTCTCGCCCCGCTCGAGTGCCGCAATGAGTTCAAGTTCTTCTTTGTGCAGTTGGAAGAATTGGTCGCCGGACTCCATGATCACCAGTCGCTCATCGCTGCGCTTTTTGGCAACACGGCACAGGGTGTCGGCTGCAGAAATCACTTCTTTCAAAGGTGATCGGGTAAATCGGCTGGTACTGACCAATCCGCCAGAAACACTCAATGTAAAGCTCTGCGCTTCGACCTGGTAACTGCCTGTTGAAATTTCTTTGACAATCGCCCGGCAAATGCGGGTCGCGGCTTCCATGCTGGCGCGGGAAAAGGCCACGACGAACTCATCGCCCCCCATTCGGGCCACCATGTCCGTTGGTCCAACGTTGCGCTTGATTCGTTCGCAGACCTGTTTGAGTACGATGTCTCCAACCGTATGCCCGTAGAGGTCGTTGATTAACTTGAAGCGGTCCAGGTCCAGGTACGCCAACGCAGCGGGTTGTCGCTCAAGCCGTTCGAACTGGCGCGAAAGACCGCTCAAATTCAGACTCTTGGTAAGAGAGTCGTGGTTGACCAAAAATTCAAGGCGCTCGCTGGCCTGAACCCGATCGGTGATGTCTTGCAGCGTGCATTCAACGATCGCTCCATCGCTGGTTGACGCCTTGATTGAAAACCAATGGTCCTGCTGCGTCTCAGTGTTTCTGGCGCGGGTCTGCAGCTCGACTGCGCTGTGCGCGCGGGTTGTTTGAAGTTGAGTAATGGCAGAAGCAACTTCCAACTCGAAAACTTCCGCCAGAAATGCCGGTGTGCCATAGACCATGCCCATGATCATGGATTGAAAAGCAGGATTCGTCTTGATGAGCCGTCCGCCATCGCCCACTGTGAAGAGGCCGATTGGGGAGTCTGTATAGGCCGCGCGCAGGGTTTTTTGTGCCTCGATTTTCTTCTGTCGGTCGGCGCGCATGTGCTCGGCCAAAGCCAGAGACGCCAGCAAGGAAGACGCAATGCCTGCAGTGACATGATTGAAGCTGGCCAGCAAGCTGAACTGGCCCGCGACCGCTGCAATCACTTCTGAAAGGCTACCCAAAGCAGCTATGGCGATGGATGCTGCATACCAGCCCGCCACACGGGAGTGGGTTTTCCTCAGGATCTTGAAGATATACCAAACAATGATGGTGGTGCCAAGTGCCGTGCATGGCCAGATCGCGGCAAGCGTTCTTTCAAATGTGAGTATGAGCGGCAACACAGCAAAGACCAACGCCAATGTCTGTAGAACAGCCAGAGCCCATCCAGCACGCAGAGCCTGAAGCTCCTTCTTGAAGAGTTGGCTGAACATTGCCACGGTCATTGAAAAGTAGAGGCAGACCGTCCACTGCCGCATGTCAATCACTATGGATGGTGCTATCGGGATGCCAAAGAGTTCCCAATCGGTTCCTGCTGACAATGCAGCCATGCGCATGTTGATCAGCAACCAACCCACGAATGTCCAATAGAGTGCGCTGCGATTCACCCAGGCAGTCAAAAGCATGAAGAGTGCCAGCACGCCTATGCCTGCCTCGATCATTGCTCCCGAATTTCGGTGGTGTAACTGGGCATTCCGAAGCGCGTCGATTGACCAGACTTGAGCCGATATTCTCCCCGGACCCCGAAAAGCCGCCTTGCACAGAACCTTGGACAGTGCAATGCCTGGTCGTGCTACCAGCGAGTATCCACTGCGGCTGCTGACGAGCTGACCTTGCACGCTGGTTCG
>DAOQRI010000320.1:0-4071 GCA_035355475.1 Rhodoferax sp.
TTGCTGGCGAGCTTTCCTTGCCACCAGATGAACAGCCCGGATCCGATGACCACCACACAGCCGAGGATCATGGGTCCGTCAAGTCGCTCACCAAACATCGCGATGCCCAAGCCGACGCCGAATAGCAGGCGGGTATACCGGAAAGGCGTGACGGCAGAAATGGAGCCGGTACGCATCGCCTTCATTAACGCCGCATATGCAAAGACGCCAGACCCAACCGCGACAGTCATACCGATGACGTTAGTGCTAGTCGGCCAAACAAACGGCTTGCCATCCCACAACGAGAAGGTCACGCCGGCAACAACGACTGTCAAAAACCCGTAAAAACCCAGGTGCCAAGTGGTCAGCGATGCAGGCGCCGCACGGCTTGCCAAGTCCCGACCAGCGAAACCCAAGGTGCCGACCACGGCCAGGATGGACAAGGCCGAGAAGTCACCTGTGGAAGGTCGCAGGATAAAGACTACCCCGAGCAGTCCGGCCACGATGGCGCACCAACGCCGCCAGCCGACTGCCTCGCCGAAGAATATCGTCGCGCCAAGCACCACGATGATGGGTGTGGCCTGTAGGATGACGGTGGCGGAAGACAAAGGCGTGAGTGCGATGGCAAGAACATAGAACAATCGACCCACAAGTTCGCACACGGCGCGGATCAGCATCAGCTTGGAAAGCGCTTGCGCGATGAGTAAGTTGGACCCACTGCGCTGAGTCAAGTAGGCAAAAAGGATGGCCCCACCTGCGCCGAAGAGGAGCAGGACCTGGCCGATCGGCAATTGTTTCGTGGCGATTTTGATGAATGAATCTTCTACGGCAAAGGCTGCCATTGATGCAATCATCCAAACAATGCCTGTGAGATTCGCACGCGGAAGGGGCGGTTGTGTGTGCATGCGCGGAATTATCGATGGGGTTTTTTGCGACTGCGACGCGCTCAATGCTTCGGACAAGTAGAGCAGCTTTGAGACAGCAATGCAGCGTTATTGGGCGCTGTCGGTACTAGGCTCTGCAAGTTTATGTCCAGCAGGCTACCCCTTCACAGCGGCACGTGAAAGGTGGTTTTTCCCAGCACCCGCACCGGTGCGTCCTCAGGTCCGATCCGGGTCACCTCCAATTGAATCGCGATGGTCTGCCCGGCCAGCGCTGTAGCGCTGGCAGATGGCAGCTGCAAGCCCAGCGGGACGGTCCTGGCTTCAACCGGCCCTAGTGCCAGTTCCAATGGTTTGATCAACGCCAGCCCGGCAGGGCCAAGCACCGCCACGCGGTAACGCTGAGCTTCTTCCGTGGCATTCATCACATTCAAGCGGTACACGTTTTCCACCGCACCATCGTTGACCACACGTGCCAGCACGCCGCGGTCACGCACCACATCGAAGCGAAACGGACTGCGCAGGGCCACACTTGCCACAAACGCCAGCACGCCGGTCAGTAATAAGGCGGCGTAAATCAGCACCCGCTTGCGCATTACCCGCTTCAACAGGGTTGGCTTGTCCCAGCCGTTAGCCAGGCCATTTTGGGTGGTGTAACGAATCAGCCCTTGTGGGTACTGCATCTGTTCCATGACCGAGTCGCACACGTCGATACAGGCGGCGCAGCCGATGCAGTTGCTCTGCAGGCCGTCCCGGATGTCAATGCCGGTGGGGCAGACCTGCACGCACAGCGTGCAGTCAATGCAATCCCCCAGGCCCATCGCCTTGGGGTCGGCGTTGCGCCCGCGTGATCCACGGGTCTCACCTCTAGCGGCGTCATAACCGATGATCAGGGTGTCACGATCCATCATGGCGCCCTGAAAACGCCCGTAAGGGCAGGCGTGTTTGCACATCTGCTCACGCAAATAACCGGCGTTCACGTAAGTGGCCAGGCCATAAAAGCCGATCCAAAAGCTTTCCCACGGCCCCCAACCCATGACCAGTGCCGCGTCCCACAGGGTTTGAATCGGCGTGAAGTACCCTACCAGGGTCAAGCCGGTCCATAGGCTGAGCAGCAACCAAACGGCCTGTTTGCCGCCCTTGCGCGCTATTTTTTCTGCCGTCCAGCCAGATGCATCCAAGCGTTTGCGCGCATGGTGGCTGCCTTCCAGATGACGCTCAACCCACAGGAACATCTCGGTGTACACCGTTTGCGGGCAGGCAAAACCGCACCAGACGCGCCCGGCCACCGCCGTCACAAAAAACAACAACAAGGCGGCCAGCATCAGCAGGACCGCCAGGTAAATCAGGTCTTGCGGGTACAGCGCCAGGCCGAACAGAAAAAAGCGTTGTGTGCCCAGGTCAAATAGTACCGCCTGGCGCTCGTTCCACTGCAACCACGGCAAGCCGTAAAACACCAACTGTGTGATCCACACCAGCATCCAGCGCCAGGCGGCGAACCAGCCGGTGACGGCGCGCACGTAAATCTTGTTTCTGGGCTCAATCAGCAACAGGCCACCCGCTTCGAAGGTGTTGGCAGCGGGAAAGATGGGAATAATTTTTTTGACCATGCCAAGAGGATGTCGCAAGGCTATCTGAAATGGTAGATTCAGTTTTTCATAAAAAAGCCATATCAGTTGCCATGAAACGTTATGAACGCTATGCCCATGAAATTGGCAACCTGATCCGGGCTCAGACCCTGCGCCCCGGTGACCGCCTACCCTCGGTGCGACAGGCTAGCGCCGGTCGCCAAATCAGTCCGGCCACGGTGTTTGCCGCCTACTACCTGCTGGAAGACCAGGGGCTCATCGTTGCCCGTGCACGCTCTGGCTACTACGTCTTGCCGCAAGCCCTGCCCTTGCAGGCTGAGCCTGTCACGGCGCCCCCCGGCGCACAGTCCACTCCGGTCGAGATCAGTGCGCTGGTGTTTGCGGTGCTGGAATCCACCCGCCAGGCCGATGTGGTGCCGCTGGGTTCGGCCTTTCCCAGCCCGACGCTGTTTCCGCTGGACAAACTGGCGCGCTGTCTGACACCAGCTATGCGCAAACTGGCGCCAGAGCGTCTGGTGGAAGACCTGACCCAGGGCAACGAGCGTCTGCGGCGCCAGATCAGCCTGCGATATGCGACCAGCGGTACGGCCGTGGAGCCGGATGAAGTGGTCATCACCCACGGCGCCATGGAAGCCTTGAACCTTTGCCTGCAGGCGGTGACCCAGCCCGGTGATGTGGTGGCGGTGGAGTCGCCCACCTTTTACTCGGCCTTGCAGGCGCTGGAGCGGCTCAACCTGCGCGCGGTCGAAGTAGCTACCCACCCGCGCGACGGTATTGACCTGGACTCGCTGGCCGCCGTGCTGCAGTCCCACCCGGTGAAAGCCTGCTGGTTCATGCCAAGTTTTCAGAACCCGCTGGGCAGCCTGATGCCACCGTCGCGCAAACAGGCACTGGTCGAGTTGTTGGCCCGCCACCAGGTGCCGCTGATCGAAGACGATGTCTATGGCGAGCTGTACTTTGGCCTGAACCGTCCACCGCCCGCGAAGGCCTTTGACCAGCAGGGACTGGTGCTGCACTGCAGTTCTTTTTCCAAATGTCTGGCACCGGGGTATCGGGTCGGTTGGGTTGCTGCGGGCCGTTTTGCCAGCCAGGTGCAACGCCTGAAACTAATGACCACCCTGTCCACCGCGATACCGTCCCAGCTGGCGATTTCAGAATTTCTGCAAGGCGGAGGCTATGAGCGCCACCTGCGGCAACTGCGTCTGACGCTGGCGGCTCAGCAGGCGCTGGCCTTGCGGCTGATTGCCGAGCACTTTCCCGCTGGTACCCGGGTCACGCGGCCACAGGGCGGCTATTTTTTGTGGCTGGAGCTGCCCGCCCAAATCGACACCCTGCAGCTGCTGCAGCTGGCACTGGCCCAACGCATCAGCGTCGCCCCAGGCCACCTGTTTTCTGTTGACCGCCGGTTCGGCCACTGCCTGCGCTTGAACTACGGCTACCCCGGCGACCCACGTTTTGAAGACGCCTTGAAAGTTGTTGGGCAGATTGCGTGTTCATTCTGAAGGCCGTCGCCACTGTCGATTTTATGCAGTCAATTGAGCGGCAGCTTTATGGGACCTCAACAGCAAAAGTGTTTTTTCTTCCCGAAAGCGGCTACCCGAGGGCACTTGCTTCTGGCCAAT
>DAOQRI010000321.1:0-4056 GCA_035355475.1 Rhodoferax sp.
GTTGACGTGATGTTGGCTCAGTGCGTTCGCCACAGGCCGAAGTTTGCCGTCATGGCCAGCGAAGCGCACGGAAAACTACTATTGCAGTCATGCATGGCAGAAGGGTTGCGAACACAAGTCTTGTGGGGATCAGATGCGTTGGCCATGGTTGCCGCGCACGAGTTGGTCGACATTGTGATGGCTGCCATTGTGGGGGCAGCGGGATTGGCATCCTGCCTTGCAGCCGCAAGGAGTGGCAAACGTTTACTGCTTGCTAACAAGGAGGCGCTGGTCGTTGGTGGGCAATTGTTTATGGACGCAGTGGTTGCCGGTGGGGCTACTTTGCTTCCCATCGATAGCGAGCATTCCGCAGTATTCCAATCCCTGCCTCCTGACCCACGTGACTGGTCTTCGAGAATTGACAAAATCATCCTTACCGCTTCTGGCGGACCATTTCGCAACCGTGAGCCGTCAACGTTATGTGATGTGACTCCCGAGGAGGCATGTGCCCATCCGAACTGGGTGATGGGGCGCAAAATTTCCGTAGATTCCGCCACCATGATGAATAAAGCCTTGGAAGTTATTGAAGCCAGGTTCTTGTTTGGAGTGGTACCGTCAAAAATTAAGGTTGTGATACACCCGCAAAGTGTGATCCATTCCATGGTTCAGTATGTTGACAATTCAGTCGTTGCACAACTTGGAACGCCTGATATGCGAGGACCTATTGCCTATGGCTTGTCTTGGCCTGAGCGTGTGATTTCCGGAGCCGCGGCACTTGATTTTTCTACTATGGCCGCACTCAGTTTTGAAGCCATCGACTCCGAGTTGAATAAAAAGCGCTTTCCTGGTATTGACTTGGCTTGGGATGCGCTATCTGCTCCGCATGGAACAACAGCGGTATTGAATGCTGCCAATGAGGTCGCTGTGGCTGCATTTCTTGAGCGACGCATTCGGTACGATCAGATTCACGCTGTCAATACAGAAACACTAAATTCTGTTCATCCGCAGGAACCTGATTCGCTTGACGCTTTGCTGAACTTGGATCTCCAGTCCCGCCAGGCTGCTGAGTCCAACGTCGCTCGCATGGGTGTTTGACATCCGTTGCACTTCGATATGTTGACTTTGGTCGCATTTGTAGTCGCCATTGCTGTTCTGGTGACCGTACACGAATGGGGCCACTATGCCATTGCGCGCGCGTGTGGCGTCAAAGTGTTGCGATTTTCTGTCGGGTTTGGGCCTCGCGTCCTGGGCTGGACATCGGCAACAACTAGAACCGAATACATCGTCGGATTGTTGCCAGTTGGCGGATACGTCAAGATGCTGGATGAGCAGGGTGGGCCGGTGGTATTGGCTGAGCGCCACATAGCATTCAATAACCAACCCCTGCCAAGAAAAGCCGCAATTGTTGCCGCAGGACCAATCGCCAATTTGATCCTTGCCATTGCTCTCTACAGCATGGTCAATTGGATCGGAGTGGTACAACCGGAAGCCATTCTGTCTCAGCCTCCGGCCAAGTCGATATTGGCCGATGCAGGTTTTCGAGGTGGAGAGAAGATATCAAAGGTCGGTTTCGAAGGCGAGGCAACTGACGCAATTGCTTCGTTTGATGCATTTCGATGGTGGCTTGCCAAAGGTGTTGTTGAGAATCGCAATGTGCAGGTTGAATTTCTTGCACACGACGGCGAAAGCATTCATTCCGCTTTGTTGAAGTTGGCTGAGATTGACTCGCAGCAAGTGGATGCCAAACTATTTCAAGAGATTGGAGTTTCGGGGCCTTATTCGCCGGCACGACTGGGAGAGGTGGTGTCAGGCGGTGCTGCAGCACAGGCCAATTTGATGGTGGGTGATTTGGTCTTGCGTGTCGATGGGATCAACATTGTGGATGCGGCACAGTTGCGTGAACTCGTCCGTGCATCGGGTCGTTCTGGTACGCCCAAGCCACAAGATTGGCTGGTTTCTCGCCATGGAGAACCCCGACAAATTTCTGTATTACCCAGACTCGTGCAAGAAGGGGAAGTCTCTTTTGGTCGCATTGGTGCCGTTGTCGGTGCGCCACCTGCGATGACGCTGATTCAATATGGGCTACTGGATGGGGTGGGCGAGGCTATTCGCAGAACTTGGGAGACATCATTTCTGACCCTGCGTGTGATGGGGCAAATCGTGATCGGTCAAGCTTCGCTCAAAAATCTCAGTGGTCCAGTAACAATCGCCGACTACGCTGGAAAATCTGCCGCTATGGGTTTCACCCAGTTTTTGTCATTTCTTGCACTCATGAGCGTGAGTTTGGGCGTTCTCAACCTGTTACCGTTGCCGGTGCTTGATGGAGGGCACCTGATGTATTATCTTTGGGAAGCACTTTCCGGGAAGCCGGTAGCGCCGTTTTGGACTGAACAATTGCAAAAAGGGGGCCTGGTCATCCTGTTGATGATGATGTCCGTTGCAATTGTTAACGACGTGACGCGTTTGCTGCCATGACCATTCGGCCTGTCCTCAACCTTCCGGACTACTTAAATTGAAAAAAATGCAATTCAATCGTAATTTTCTGCGCCGTGTGTCCGTTGCGGCGGCGTCGCTTCTCGTGATTCAAGGTGCGTGGGCTTTAGAGTCATTTACAGTGAAGGATATTCGGGTTGAGGGACTGCAAAGGGCGGAAGCCGGAACGATTTTCGCCTCTTTGCCCGTACGTGTTGGCGATACCTATAGCGATGAAAAAGCGGCAGCATCGATAAAGGCGCTGTTTGGCCTCGGGTTGTTCAAGGATGTGCGCATTGAGGTCAACGGCGACGTGCTGGTTGTCATTGTTGAAGAGCGTCCCACCATTGCAGAAATGGAGTTCGTCGGAGCTAAGGAATTCGACAAGGATGTTCTCAAAAAGGCGCTAGCCCAAATCGGCTTGACGGATGGAAGGCCGTTTGACAAAGCGTTGGTTGATCGGGCCGAGCAGGAGTTGAAGCGTCAGTACATCAATCGCAGCATGTATGCGTCTGAAGTGATCACCACCGTGACCCCTGTTGAGCGAAATCGTGTAAACCTGAGTTTTGCCGTGGTGGAGGGAGAGCCAGCCAAAATTAGCGACATCCGCATAGTTGGCAGCAAGGCGTTTTCTGAGTCCACGTTGCGAGGGTTGTTTGATCTGGATACCGGTGGTTGGCTAAGTTGGTACACAAAGTCTGACCGATATGCGCGGGCCAAGCTGAATGCGGATCTGGAGGCCTTGCGCTCTTACTACCTGGCGCGTGGATATTTGGAATTCAAGGTGGAATCCACACAGGTTGCGATTTCCCCCAATAAGCAGGACATTGGCATAACGATCAATGTGAGCGAAGGGGATCAGTTTGTAGTTTCCAAAGTCAAACTTGAAGGCAACTTTTTGGGCAGAGAAGATGAGTTTCGTTCGTTGGTTGCAATTCAGGCAGGGCAGCCATACAACGCTGATCAAGTGGCTGTAACGTCGAAAGCATTTACCGACCATTTCGGTAATTTTGGCTATGCTTTTTCACGTATTGAACCTCGCACCGTGATCGATCGCACGACTAATCGGGTCGAGGTAACGCTGCTGGCTGATCCGTCGCGCCGCGTGTATGTGCGCCGGATCAATGTCGCTGGAAATGATCGAACACGTGATGAAGTGATACGCCGCGAGTTTCGCCAGCTTGAGGCGTCATGGTACGACGGGGAAAAAATCAAGCTCTCAAGAAATCGTGTGGACAGGCTTGGGTATTTCAAAGAAGTCACGATGGACACATCCGAAGTCCCTGGGTCCTTTGATCAGGTGGACTTGACCGTTACCGTATCTGAAAAACCCACGGGCAGTATCAGTTTGGGTGCAGGTATCTCGAGTGCCGATGGATTCGGCCTTTCGTTTGGATTCAAGCAGGACAATGCGTTTGGTTCGGGAAATTCTCTCGGTATCGAACTCAATACCAGTAAGCAGAATCGAACCTTGGTTTTCAATACAACGAATCCCTACTTCACAGAAGACGGTGTTTCGAGAACCATTGACGTATATCAGCGCAACACAAAGCCCTATGTTGATATCAATAGCTATGCCATTGAAACAACCGGCGGTAGTGTGCG
>DAOQRI010000322.1:0-4056 GCA_035355475.1 Rhodoferax sp.
CCCCGAGGGGGCCCTCGCGCCTTGGGGCGGCCCGGCGGCGCTCGTGCCGGCGGAGCGACAATTCGGCGTCGGCATCATTGGCGTGGGCAACATGGGCGCCGCGATGGCCGAGCGGCTGGCCAGGCTGGGGTGGCAGCCATGGGTGTATGACATCATCCCTGCCAAAGCCCAAAATCTTGAGCGATTTGGTGCTGTAGCCCTCGTCGACACTACACATATAGCTATCGAAACAGTAGCAATTGTTATTTGTGTGGTCGACGCCGCGCAAACCCGCGAAGTGCTGTTTGGCGCGCAGGGCATCGCGCTCCAGCTCCGCCCAGGCCAGGTGGTGGTGTTGTGTCCCACCATTTCCCCGCAGGATGTGGGAGACATTGCACAGCGACTGCACGAACTGGGCGTTGGCGTACTGGACTGTCCCATGTCGGGTGGGCCGGTGCGCGCGCGCGAGGGAACCATGAGTTTGATGGTGGCGGGTGCGGACGCAGCATTTGAGACCTGTTCGGATTTGCTCAAGGCACTGTCCAGCCAGGTGTTTCGCATCGGGGCGCGGGTGGGTGACGCGGCACGCACCAAGCTGGTCAACAACCTGCTCGCCGGCATCAACCTGGTGGGCGCAGCTGAGGTATTGGCGCTGGCGGGTAGGCTAGGGTTGGACCAGACCCGCACGCTCGATGTCATTGCCCAGTCCAGTGGACAAAGCTGGATCGGACTGGATCGCATGCGCCGTGCGGTGGCGGGCGATTTGGCGCCGCGTGCCCATATGACGCTGTTGGCCAAAGACACGGGCTTGGCACAGGATTGCGCCCGCAGCGTGGGGTTTGACAGCCCTATGGGGGCGTTGGCCAGCCAGGTTTTTGCCGCCGCGGTACAGGCCGGTTTGGCCGATCTGGACGATGCCGCCCTGCTGCAATTTCTGGAACATCCCTCCTCCTGAGCGCAGGGCTTCGCGGGCGCCTAGAATCTGCGCATGATCTCTCGCGAACCCACCATCGAACGCCTGGCCTTGGCCAAAGGCCTGCTGCTCACCCCTTTTGGCCTGGATGAAACCCACCTTGCCCGTGCGCTGGGGGAAATCAAGGCCCACCAGGTGGATGAGGCAGACCTCTATTTCCAGTACACCCGTTCCGAAGGATGGAGCCTCGAAGAGGGCATTGTCAAAACCGGCTCTTTCAGCATCGACCAGGGTGTGGGTGTGCGTGCAGTCAGTGGCGAAAAAACTGCGTTTGCTTACTCCGATGACATTTCCGAGGCCAGCCTGCTCGATGCGGCCCGCACGGTGCGCACCATATCCAGCGCAGCCCAAAAGGGGCGCACCAAGGTCGCCAGCGCCAAGATTGCCAGGGCAAGGTCCTTGTACAACGGGGTTGACCCCATCTCAACACTGGACAGCGCTGCGAAAGTGGCATTGCTGGGCAAGGTGGAGAAACTGGCGCGGGCCAAAGACCCGCGCGTGGCCCAGGTCATGGCGGGCCTGGCCAGCGAATACGACGTGGTGATGGTGGCCCGTGCGGACGGCACGCTGGCGGCCGATGTGCGCCCGCTGGTGCGCCTGTCGGTGACGGTGATTGCCGAGCAAAAAGGCCGTCGCGAAGTGGGTTCTGCAGGCGGTGGTGGCCGCTTTGGTCTGGCGTATTTTGACGATGCACAGATTGAGCAGTATGTGGATGAGGCGGTGCATGCGGCGCTGACCAACCTGGATGCACGCCCTGCGCCGGCTGGCGAGATGACCGTGGTATTAGGCCCAGGCTGGCCCGGCATCCTGCTGCACGAAGCCATTGGTCACGGGCTGGAGGGCGACTTCAACCGCAAGGGCTCCAGCGCCTTTAGCGGGCGTATCGGGCAGCGTGTGGCAGCCAAAGGGGTGACGGTGTTGGATGACGGCACACTGGCCGACCGGCGGGGCTCGTTGAATGTGGATGACGAAGGCAACACCAGTCAGCGCACGGTTCTGATTGAGGACGGCATCCTCAAAGGCTACATTCAGGATGCGATGAATGCCCGCCTGATGGGTGTGGTGCCCACCGGCAATGGTCGCCGGGAAAGCTATGCCCACATTCCCATGCCACGCATGACCAATACCTACATGCCCGGTGGCGACAAGGACCCGAAGGAAATTGTGGCCAGCATCAAAAAGGGTTTGTATGCCACCAATTTTGGCGGTGGGCAGGTGGACATCACATCGGGCAAATTTGTGTTCTCGGCCAGCGAAGCCTACTGGGTGGAGAACGGCAAGATCTTGTACCCGGTAAAGGGAGCCACCATTGTGGGCAGCGGGCCCGAGTGCCTCAAGCGCGTCAGCATGATCGGCAATGACATGAAACTCGACAGCGGTGTAGGTACTTGTGGCAAAGAAGGACAGAGCGTGCCCGTCGGCGTGGGGCAGCCCACGTTGCGAATTGATGGATTGACGGTCGGCGGAACCGCCTGAAATGAACGTGCTGGGCGAAACCTGAGCATGCACAAGACATGACCAGCGAATCGCCCACCCTGCCTCCTAGTGACGTTGGCAGCGCGCAGCCGCACGACGCAAGTGCGCCCGAATCACCGCCGCCGTTTCGGGCCTTTTCACCTTCACAGGCTGCGTCGCAGTCGGCCACGCAATCCCATAGCTTCCATTCGTTCGGCGATTTCAGCCAGTTTTTGCGGTCGGCGGTTGCGGACGAAGAGTCTTTGCAGGTAGGTGAAAGTCTGCAGGTTCTGGCGGTGCAAATTGAAGCCCTGGTCAACATGCTGCAAGCGCGCGCCGGGGAGCGCCCGCCGCTGGCGCTGGCACTCATGAATTTGGTGGGCGACCTGCGTACCCACCGTGTACTGCTATTGGGCCTGGGTGCGGATTGGCACCGCTTTTATGAGTTTGATGCCCACTTTGTGGCGCTGAACCACTTTCGTATTCTGGTGACCCAATGGGCCATGGACGCCGCGCCACCGCGGTATGCGGTACCGGCCCTCACAGATTTTGATTTGGCCGCCTGGCGGGTACTGGGAGCCGGCTCGCTGTTGCTGGATGTCTATGAGCAATCCCGCAAGGCTGCTGCAGTGGCTGACGATGCACCGGCTGCGCCTGGCGTCTGGGCGCGCTGGAGTGCGTGGTGGGCACGCCGCAAGATTCGCCAACAGGTGGTGCGCCAGAAAGGTCGGCGCGGGAGGCGCAAGTCGGACTGAACAGGTGTGCTACAGTCACGCCCATGCATTTCGGTCGTTTTTACTTTAGCTTCTTTTGGTTCTCAAGCGCTTCGGCGGTAGAGAGATCTGAACGTACCTGAACCCCAGACGTCCCAAATCCTCACTAAACCGCCGGCTACCCGGCGGTTTTTTTTTTGCCTCTTTGTTTGACTTTTTTCTTCTCAGGAGCCTTTTCATGACTGCAAAAGCATCTTCCACCTCTGACGCCTGGTATCCACATGCCGCCCCGCAGACCGACCGAACCAGCCAGACCGATGACGAACGCATCAAGGACATTACCGTGTTGCCCCCTCCTGAGCACCTTATCCGCTTTTTCCCGATTCAGGGCACGGCGGTTGAGAAATTGATTACCGATACCCGCCACACCATCCACAACATCATGGCCGGCAGCGACGACCGGTTGCTGGTGGTGATTGGTCCCTGCTCCATCCACGACCCGGCCGCCGCGCTGGACTACGCGCGCCGCCTGAAAGACCTGCGCACCCAGTATGCGGATACGCTGGAGATTGTGATGCGGGTGTATTTCGAGAAGCCCCGCACCACGGTGGGCTGGAAGGGGCTGATCAACGACCCCTACCTGGACGAGAGCTTCCGCATCGACGAAGGCCTGCGCATTGCACGCCAGTTGCTGATTGAAATCAACCGCCTGGGTCTGCCCGCCGGCAGCGAGTTTCTTGACGTGATTTCTCCGCAGTACCTCGGCGACTTGATTGCCTGGGGCGCGATCGGTGCACGCACCACCGAGAGCCAAGTGCACCGCGAGTTGGCCTCAGGCCTGTCTGCCCCCATTGGTTTCAAGAACGGGACCGATGGCAACATCAAGATCGCCACTGACGCCATCCAGGCTGCGGCAGGCGGTCACCACTTTTTGTC
>DAOQRI010000323.1:0-4054 GCA_035355475.1 Rhodoferax sp.
TGCGGCGGTTCCAGATTTCACCCGCCCAGGTGCCAGTTTCACGGATCGATTGCCACATCTGGGCATAAAACGCAGCGTCCTGTCGCCCCGATTTCAAAACGCGCGGGTTCTTGCCGAGCACGTCTTCGCGGGTATAGCCGGTGATGGCAGAGAACGCGGCGTTGACGTCCAGAATCACGCCCTTGTAGTTGGTGATGGTGATGCCTTCGGAGGCGGTCGAGAACACGCTGGCCGCTAGCTCCAGCCGGTTGGACTGTTCTCGCAAATGCAAATAGGTTCGCACCACATAGGCAATCAGACCCAGCGTGGCCATCAGCAGGAACCACCGGTAGATGGAGGCCCGCAACTGCTGCTGGTTGTAAAACGCGCCATAGGCTTCGGCCAGACCGGAGTTGCGGGTGCCGCTGGTGAGTTGGCGCACCAGGCTGGGCAGCTCACGCTCCAACTGGTCGATCTGGTGCATGTGGCGCAACAGGCCGTTGATCTTCTGGCGGGTTTGGGGCGCCAGCTTTTCAGCCTCCTGCTGCAGGACTGCGGTGGTCGATGCCATGCTGTTGCGGTCCAGCAGCGCGCCGCGGATGCGGTTGATCAGCAACTGCTCCATCAGAGTGTTCAGGTGGCCCCGTGCCGGGCTGTCGCGGCGCAGGTCACGTACCGCTTCGTCCCGGGCCAACGGTAAGTAGAGCAGTGAGTTTTTCAGAATCGCGTTACGTGATTTGAATTTCTCGAGGTTCTCTTCCTTGCTGATGAGCCGCTGCTGCAAAAGCTGCAGCTGCTGCATGAAGCCTTCGTCCTGGCGCAGAGCGCGCGCCACTTCGCCTTCGCGCAATTCGCGCTCGGTGGCGCGCATGTGTTCAATCAGTCCGGTAACCTGGTCATAGTTGTTGGTCAAACTGAAATTGAGCTGCAACACCGCTTCGCCCAGGCGGCTCTCGTCGTTTTGTAGCTGACTGAAATGCTCCAGGATCGCGTTGTGGCGCGAGAGGTTGATGGGCTGCGTCAGGCCAAACACCAGAATCAGTGCGCCCACTGCCACGGCCACCGTGCCCATGCGGTACAGGTCCGCATAGCGCAGGAAATGGGACACCATATTTGCGGGCAGTTTCATTGCAGCAAACCGCCTTTGTATTCCCCCGTCAGGGTCCCCAGAAACGCGGTGATCCGGGCAATGTCGGCGGTACCCAGATCAAGGCCCAACTGGTATCGCGCCATGATGCGTACCGCCTCCTCCAGGGTGGGTGCCGATGCGTCGTGCAAGTAAGGTGCAGTGACCGCAACGTTACGCAAGGAAGGCACCCGAAAGACATAGCGGTCTTCCTCCTGGCGGGTGATATTGAATCGGCCCTGGTCTGCCTCGGTCAGATCACTGCGACCGGCAAAATAGTTTTCAATGATGCCCAGTTTCTGTACCATGTTGCCGCCGATATTCACACCCTGGTGGCAACTGGTGCAGCCAATTTGCTTGAACAACCGGTAGCCAGACAGTTCAAAGTCGCTCATAGCGGCCGTATTGCCGCGCAAGAAAAGGTCAAAACGGGAATTGGGCGTGAACAGCGATCGCTCAAAGGTGGCAATGGCGTCTTTCACACTGGCTGGTGTGATGCCGTCCCGGTACAAAGCGTCGAACTCGGCCCGGTAGTGCGGGTCACTTTCCAGCAGGTCCAATGCCTGGTGCCATGTGCCAGCCATCTCCAGCGGGTGCTGAAGCGGGCCGTCCACCTGGTCTTCCAGTGTGCGAGCGCGCCCATCCCAGAACTGGCGGTAGTTGAAGCCACTGTTAAAAACCGTGGGTGCATTGATGCCACCCAGTTGGCCGCCAACCCCTTTTGAGCGCGGCATGCGGTCTACGCCTCCGGTCTTCAGGTTGTGGCAGCTGGCGCACGCGATGGTGCCGTCTTTTGACAAACGCGTTTCGTGGAACAGTCGTTCTCCCAAAGCCACTTTGCGCGTATCCAACTGCAGGGCCACCGGCAGTGGCGAGAGGGGCTCTGAAGTGCTGCTGTCCAGCTCGGGAGCAAAGGCCGCCAGGGCACGTGGAGGCACCTGTCGCCAGTCATTTTGAAACAGACTCAGGCCCGCCAAAAAGGCGATCAGTGTGGCACCTGCTAGCCATTGATAGCGTGCTTTCATGCTCCCCTGGTAAATGTTGGGTTCAACTGCCTTGGCAGTCTACTGGAAAGTACCAGGGGGTAGTGCAATCCCTTCAGTCTGGCAGGATAAACCGCTCAATCAGAGCCGCCAGCACCTGTGGCTGGTCGTGGTGCATCATGTGGCCGGCATCGTTGATCAGCGCAATCTCAACATTAGGAACGCACTTAATGCGCTCGTGGTACTGCGCCAGTGTGAACTTGCCCTTCCACCACAGGTCCAGGCTGTTGTCGGACGCTTCCACAGCCAGCACCGGCATGCTCAGGCGCCGGTACAGCGCCATCGCTTCGTCGGCCTGGTACAGGTGGGCGCTGATGATCTTGTGGGCCGGTTGCCCCTGTATAGACCATTTGCCATGCGCGTCCTGCTGCGCCCATTGCTGGGCCAGCCAGTCGGCCTTGTCCTGGCCCAGGCGCGGGTTGGTCTTCATTAGGCGGCGTGCCACGCCGTCGATCGAGTCATAGGCGCGCATATCCAGCTCGCCATGGTGCAGTTTCTTCAGCTCATTCATCCACTTGATGTAGCGCTCCGGAGCCATGTCGGGCGTGGTTGCCGGCAGGCCAAAGCCTTCCAGGTTCACCAGGCGGCGGATGCGCTCGGGGCGTACGCCGCCATACAACATGACCACATTGCCCCCCAGGCTGTGGCCGACCAGGTTGACCGGGCGGTCCGGCGAGTAATGGTCCAGCAAAAAGTCGAGGTCGGCCATGTAGTCGGCAAACCAGAAGTTGTCTGCTGACCCCGAGTCGGTCCGCCCATAACCGCGCCAGTCCGGCGCAATGATGTAGTGGTCCTGCGCGAAGGCGTCCACCACAAACTGGTAGCTGGCGGCCACGTCCATCCAGCCGTGAACCATCACCAATGGCGTTTTGTCAGGAGACGGTTCACCCCACACCTGCACGTGGTACTGCAGGTTGCGTATAGGGACAAACTCGCTGTGAGAATGCTTTTTGACTTGGTACATTTGGACCATCATACGAAAGACCCAGCATGCCAGTCAGTCAACGCAGTGACAACGCAACAGCGCCTGAGCGCGCCGCGCCGCCCGTCTTGGGCGGGGTGCCAGAAGCATACGCACGCCTGCACCGCGAGTTCACCTGGGCAGTGCCCCCGCATTTCAATATCGCCCAGGTTTGCTGTGCACGCTGGGCCGCGCAGCCAAATGCTAGCAAAACGATAGCTATTCACGCATATTCCACGGGGGCTGGAGGCGCTTTTTATACCTATTTCCAGCTGCAGGAGCAGGCCAACCGGCTCTCCAACGCTCTGGTGGCGCAGGGTGTGGTGCGCGGAGACCGCGTGGCGATCGTCATGCCCCAGTGCTTTGAAACAGCGGTAGCCTATATGGCCGTGTTGCAAATGGGGGCGGTGGCCATGCCGCTGTCATTGCTGTTCGGGCCAGATGCGCTGGAGTACCGGCTGCAGGACAGTGATGCGGTGGTGGCCATTGCCGATGCATCTTCCCTGGCCGACCTTCGGCTCACACGCAAGCGCTGCCCCTTGCTGCGCACGGTGGTCGGCGTGGGTGCGCCCGAGGCCGTGCAAGGCCTGGCGGACTGCGAGTTTGGCGACATGCTGGAGCAGTTCAGCACGCAGTTCACCCCGGTAGATACCCTGGCGGACGACCCCGCCATCCTGATCTACACCAGTGGCACCACCGGCAACCCCAAGGGCGCGCTGCTGGCGCACCGTGCGCTCATTGGTAACCTGTCGGGTTTTGTGGCCAGCCAGAACTGGTTTGGTTTTGATCCGCATGGGGACGGCGCGCAGCTGGGCACGCAGGCCGTCTTCTGGTCCCCAGCGGACTGGGCCTGGACCGGTGGCCTGATGGACGCGCTTCTGCCCACGCTCTACTTTGGCCGCCACAAAACCCGACAGGTTACCAATGAGCGCACGGTGCGCCAGC
>DAOQRI010000324.1:0-4050 GCA_035355475.1 Rhodoferax sp.
ACAGCGTTGGCTATTATCAATCGGTATTTATTTTCATTTAGGAGACTCAGATGCAAACTCGTCGCAAGACACTTAAGCAGAGCGCTGTTGTTGCCGGCCTGCTGGCGGCTTCGGGCATGTTCCCGCAATACGCCTTTGCCGCTTTCAACAAGGCCGCTTTTGATGCCAAGACATTGGCCGAAGTGCTTAAAGCCATGGGTGCCGGTGCACCGGTAGAGAGCAAGGACGTCACCATTGGGGGCCCTGACATCGCAGAAAACGGTGCAGTGGTTCCCTTGACCGCCAGCACCGCATTGCCCGGTGCCAAGCAAATTCTGATTCTGGTTGAAAAGAATCCCTCGGCGCTGATTGCGGTATTCAACGTGACAGACAGCGTGGAAGCGAATTTTGCGACCCGCGCCAAGATGGGGCAGTCTTCGGACGTCTATGCCGTGGCCATCATGGGCGATGGCAAAGTGCTGTTTGCCAAGAAAGAAGTCAAAGTCACCCTCGGTGGATGCGGCGGTTAATCGCCATCACGCTTACTCAATTCAATTCGATATAAGGAGCTAAAAATGGCAGATCCCATGCGCATTCGTGCACAAGTAGCAGGCGACAAGGCAACCGTACGGGTCCTGATGGCCCATGAGATGGAGTCCGGGCAACGCAAGGACGCGGCAGGCAAATTGGTGCCAGCCTGGCACATTGCAGAAGTGACCGCAACCCACAACGGAAAGCCGGTCTTGACGGCCGAGTGGGGCCCCGCAGTGTCCAAGAATCCGTTCCTCCAGTTTGTAGTCAAAGGCGCCAAGGCGGGTGACAAGATTGCGGTGACCTGGAAAGACAACAAAGGCGATACCCGCACCGACGAAGCCACAGCTTCCTGAGAGCCTAGCGGTTGTGAAAAAGGGCGTGGCGCGGGCCTCGCCTTTTTTTTCTCCCTTCAGTCATCCATTACTAAAAGGTCATCATGAGGACGACATCATTTATTTCACTTCTGACCGTGGGTTGCTTGACGACGACCGTCGCATTTGCGCAAAAGACCGCAGTCCAGAGCATTGAAGATTACCGTGCCATGTTGGCCGATGGAAACCCTTCCGAGCTGTTTGAAGCCAAGGGTGAAGACCTCTGGAAACAAAAGCGTGGGCCCAAGAATGCTTCACTGGAAGCTTGCGACCTGGGCAAGGGTCCCGGTGTCTATAAAGGTGCGTTCGTCGAACTGCCGCGCTACTTTGCCGATACCGGAAGGGTGCAGGACATGGAGTCTCGTCTGCTGACCTGCATGCAGAATTTGCAGGGCTTCAACGCTGACGAGATCGCCAAGACCGGATTCGGCAAAGGAGAGCAGGTCAATGTGACCGCTCTTGCGACCTGGCTGTCGGCTGAGTCCAAAGGCATGAAGTTCAATCTGTCCCAGGCGCATCCCCAGGAAAAAATCGCCTACGAAGTGGGCAAGCGCCTGTTCTTCCAGCGCGGCGGTCCGCATGACTTTTCTTGCGCGTCCTGCCACGGACAGGACAACACCCGCATCCGCCTGCAGGACCTGCCCAACCTGACCAAGAATCCGGGGGACGGCATTGGCTTTGCGGCCTGGCCAGCGTACCGTGTCTCCAATGGGCAAATGTGGGGCATGCAGCAGCGTTTGAACGATTGCTACCGGCAGCAGCGCTTCCCGTACCCCGGCTTTGGCAGTGACGTGACCATTGCGATGGGTGTTTATCTGGGTGTCAACAGTGCAGGCGCCAAGTCGATTGCACCGGCCCTCAAACGTTAAGCCCAGGAGATCACCATGAATCAACGTAACTATTTTTCTGTGCTGGCGGCGGTGGGTGCGGCGCTCGTGATGGCGCTGCCACCGGTTCAGGCACAACAGTCCAAACCGACGGCTGTGGCATCGTCCGGGAATGACGAAGTTTTTGACTTCTTCTACCGTGAAGCGGTCAAGTCGTCTTTCCGTTCCCAGGGAATCGTCAAAGTCAGCGTTTTGGATACCGACGAAACCAACCGGGCCTGCAGCGCTGCTGACGTAGCAGGCAAGCCCCTGGACAAAAAGCGGGCCAAGGAAATTGAGGCGATGAACCTCAAGACCATCAAATGGCCCAGCGATGGCAAGTTTGTGGGCGACTGGAAAGAAGGTGAAAAGCTGGCCCAAAGTGGCCGAGGCCTCACCTACAGCGATGACGCCAAGACACCCAACGGAGGCAATTGCTACAACTGTCACCAGTTGGACAAGAAGGAAATTTCCTTTGGCACCATTGGCCCCAGCCTGTACAACTACGGCAAGCAGCGCGGCATCAGCGATGTGAACAGTCCTGCATCCAAGGCGATGATTGAATACACCTGGGGCAAGATCTGGAACTCCAAGGCCTACAACGCCTGCTCCAACATGCCTCGCGCGGGCCACATGGGAATCATGACCGAAGCCCAGGTTCGCCACCTGGTCGCACTGCTGGTGGACCCAAAATCTGCGGTTAACCAGTAATACTCCGGTAACCGACCTTCGTCAACCCGGCTTGCCCGGGTTTTCTTTTCTGATTCAGTGAGTTTGCCCCCATGAACTTATCCAAACGCGAATTCTTTCAGGTGCTGGGTGCTGGCACCATGGCCGGCATGGGCCTAGGCAGTTATGCCGATGCGGATGCCGCAACGGCTTCCAACGGGCTGTACGACATTCCCCGCTTTGGCAATGTGTCGTTCCTGCATATGACCGACTGCCATGCGCAGCTCAAGCCGATCTACTTTCGCGAGCCCAGTATCAACATTGGTATGGGCTCCATGAAGGGCAACCTGCCACACCTGGTGGGCGAGCATTTGCTCAAGTTTGCCAAGGTGCGCCCGGGAACTGCCGAGGCCCACGCGCTGGCCTATCTGGACTATGAAAAGGCCGCCAAACGCTATGGCAAGGTTGGGGGATTTGCTCACATGGCGACCCTGGTCAAGCGCATGAAGGCCAGTCGACCAGGTGCTTTGCTGCTCGATGGCGGTGACACGTGGCAGGGTTCTGGCACTTCCCTGTGGACGAATGGCCAGGACATGGTGGACGCCTGCAAATTGCTGGGTGTGGACGTGATGACTGGGCACTGGGAGTTCACGCTGGGCATGGAGCGGGTGAAGGAAATCGTCGAGAAAGACTTTGCTGGTAAGGTCGATTTTGTGGCCCAAAACATCAAGACAAATGACTTTGGCGACCCGGTGTTCAAGCCCTATGTTATTCGTGAGATCAATGGCATACCTTGCGCCATTATTGGACAGGCGTTCCCCTACACCCCCATTGCCAACCCGCGCTATATGGTGGCGGACTGGTCCTTCGGCATTCAAGACGAAAACATGCAGAAGGTGGTGGACGAGGCCCGTGGCAAGGGTGCACAGGTCGTTGTGGTCATCAGCCACAACGGCATGGATGTGGACCTGAAAATGGCCAGCCGTGTGAGCGGCATTGACGCCATTATGGGCGGACACACGCACGACGGCATGCCGGTGGCCTCCGTCGTCTCCAACAAGGGCGGAAAAACGCTGGTGACCAACGCTGGATCCAACACCAAGTTTCTGGGGGTGTTGGACTTCGAAGTCAAAGACAAGCGCGTGATGGACTTCCGCTACAAGCTGCTGCCGATTTTTGCGAACATGCTACCAGCCGACGCCGAAATGGATGCGCTCATTACCAAAATCCGAGCGCCGTATGAATCCAAACTGGCCGAGAAACTGGCCATCACCGAAGGCACACTCTACCGCCGTGGCAACTTCAACGGCACGGGTGACCAACTGTTGGTTGACGCACTGATGGATGTGCAGGGTGCAGAGATCGCGTTCTCGCCCGGTTTCCGCTGGGGCACCACGCTGCTGCCGGGGCAGGCCATCACCCGCGAGTGGTTGATGGACATGACCGCCACCACTTACTCGTATGCCACCGTGACCGAAATGACGGGTGAGACCATCAAGACCGTGCTGGAGGATGTGGCAGACAACCTGTTCAATGCCGACCCGTATTACCAGCAAGGTGGCGACATGGTGCGTGTCGGTGGTCTGCAGTACAGCTGCACCCCAGGCGCGGCCATGGGCAAGCGGATCGAC
>DAOQRI010000325.1:0-4048 GCA_035355475.1 Rhodoferax sp.
GTGCTTGATCCACGCTGGTTACCGGGGTGCTGTTGATGGCCAACAGGCGGTCGCCCACCTGCACACCAGCGCGTTCAGCGGCAACCGTTACCTGGTCGATGGCCAAACCGTTGGCTTCACCGGTGTCGCGCACTTCATCGGCATGCGGCATACGCAGGGCCAATCCCAACCGCCCGGTAGGCATTTCAACCTTGGCGGGCGCAGTGGCAGCAGGTTTCTTCACCACAGCATCGTCCATGGTTGCGGTCATGACCATCTCTTGTCCCATGCGCCAAATGCGCAAGGCCAGCCTGTCACTGGGCAAGGCCAGATTCACCAAGGCCGACATGTCCACCGCGTGCTCGATGGGCTGACCGTTGGCGCTGAGTACGACGTCACCCACCACCAACCCCGCACGCGCAGCGGCCCCACCCGGCACCACCTCGGACACCAGCGCACCCGTGGCACGTGGCAAACCAAACGACTCGGACAACAACTGGTCCACCTCTTGCACCGCCACACCGAGTTTGGCGTGCCGAACCTGGCCGGTGGCCAGAATCTGCTGCGCAATGCGGTTGGCGACCGCTATGGGTATGGCAAACGACACGCCCTGATAGCCACCCGATCGTGAAAATATCTGCGAGTTGACGCCAATGACTTCGCCCTGCATGTTGATCAGCGGCCCGCCCGAATTGCCCGGATTGACCGCCGCGTCCGTCTGAATAAAGGGCACCACCCCATCGCCTGGCAAGGCCCTCTGGGTAGCGCTGATGATGCCGGCCGTGACCGTGCTCTCAAACCCGAAGGGCGATCCGATGGCCATGGCCCACTCTCCCACGCGCAGCGGCCGTGGTGGAGTCAATGCAATGGCTGGTAAATCACCGGCGTCAATCTTCAGGACCGCAATGTCGGTTGCCTTGTCGCTGCCCAGCACCTTGGCGACGAACTCACGCCGATCGTTGAGCTTGACCACCACCTCATCGGCGTCACTGATCACATGGGCGTTGGTCAGGACCACACCATCGCTGCGCACGATGAACCCCGACCCGGCGCCGCGCACCAGCATACTCAACTGCGGCGGCAAACCGCCATAACGCTGCTGGAAGCGGCGCAGCAGTTCCTGCATGGCCAGGTCTTCCTGTGAACCCGATGGCGTGTCACCCTCGGGCAAGGTTCGGGAAGCGGTGGTGGACACCTTGCGGACACCCCGCACGCTGATGTTCACCACGCTGGGGGATATCTGGGCGGCGATGGCGGACATGTCCGGCAGGCCCGACGCAGCCTGCGCCTGGCCTGCCGCCACGGGCAGCGTTTGCGCGAAAACCGGCGCGTGCAGGCCGGCTGACGCGAGCATCCAGGTCAGTGCAACAAGCCGATACCGCAACGCGAAATCATGAAGGAATGGGTGTGAAAATTTGGGCATGCCCGCATCATGGCAAGCAATTTTGGCTACGGTGTTACGCTGGCGTGAAGCGCGGGTAAAGCTGTGGAAACTAGCGCCAGCGCGCTTCAATGCGAGCGTACTCCCCAGAACTGCGCACCTTGGCAAGCCCCTGGTCAAACTGTGTGACGATGCGCTCAATACCCGGATAAGCGCGCGAGAAAGAAATATAGAGATGGGGCTCCACCAACACACCCTGCAAGGAGAAACCTCTGCCAATATCGGGGTGGGCATTAGCTATGCGATTGGCCACGCGATCAAACACCAGCACATAGTCCACCCGTCCGGCCAGCAACTTGCGAAACGACGACAAATCAGACGGTGCCACATCGCGCAACATGGTGGAATCACCATCAAATGCCGCGCCGTAGTCATACCCGTGCGTAACCCCAACCCGCTTGCCACGCAGATCGGCCAGACCCAGGTCCGTGCGCACATTGTCCATCGCCACCCGCCCATAGATGCCAATCCGCGCCTTGAAAAGCGGCTGCGCGTGCCAGCGGTACTTTGACTCCAAAATCGGGTCGCGCAGGGTGTCAAAGCAGCCCGCCAGCACACCCCGATCCACATCCTTCATGCAGCGTGCGTACGGCAGTGGTACCAACTCCACATCGACACCGGCCGCCGCCCATGCGGCGCGCACAACGTCCACTGCAAACCCGACCGGCTTGCCATTGGAGACAGATGCGTAAGGGCTCCAATTGTCCTCCGCGCCAATGCGAATGCGCTCTGCAGCAACGGCAGCCGCCCCTGCAAACAGCAACACCCCGATGCACAGGCGGTTCATGTGGACTTGAAAGCGACCGATTGACATACCGCAATACGGTATCACAGCCCCCACCCTATTCGTGAACCGTTTGGTCTCAAACCGATTTACGATAGGCCCTTCACCGCTACTATTTATACGCACAGGAGTTTGATCATCATGAGCATCACCACCGTCGGCATCATCGGCGCAGGCACCATGGGCAATGGCATCGCGCAGGCGTGTGCCACCTCGGGCCTCCAGGTCGTCATGGTTGACATTTCGGACGCAGCCGTGGCCAAGGGCATCGCGACGGTCGCTGGCAGCCTGGAACGCCTGCTCAAGAAAGAGAAAATTTCTGCAGCCGACCGCGACGCCGCCTTGGCGCGTATCAAAGGCAGCACCAGCTATGACGACCTGAAGACCGCGCAACTGGTCATTGAGGCCGCAACCGAGAACCATGATCTCAAGGTCAAGATCCTCAAGCAGATTGACGCCATCGTTCCCGCCGATGTGATTGTGGCGTCGAATACGTCGTCGATCTCTATCACCAAGCTGGCCGCCGTGACCAGCCGACCCGACCGTTTCATCGGCATGCATTTCTTCAACCCGGTGCCCATGATGGCACTGGTGGAAATCATCCGGGGGCTGCAAACCAGCGACGCCACACACGATGCAGTACACGCCATGGCCAAGGCACTGGGCAAGACACCCATCACCGTGAAAAATGCGCCGGGCTTTGTGGTGAACCGCATTCTGGTGCCCATGATCAACGAGGCGTTTTTTGTGCTGTCCGAAGGCCTTGCCACCCCCGAAGACATCGATGCCGGCATGAAGCTGGGATGCAACCAGCCAATTGGCCCGCTGGCACTGGCCGACATGGTGGGGCTGGACGTTTGCCTGGCGGTGATGGAGGTCTATTTGAGCGAGTTTGGCGACAGCAAATACCGCCCTTGCCCGCTGCTGCGTGAGATGGTGGCGGCCGGGCACCTGGGGCGCAAAACCGGGCGCGGCGTCTACACCTATTGACCATGTGGCACGTCCTGTCAACCCGATGGAAATGGCTTGCCAGCGCCATCCTGGTGGCTGCGGGATGGGCGGCACCCGTTCGCGCGGGAGAGTTGGTGCGCGTCTGCACGAATCAGGAAACCATTGGCGCGCCAACGGGTGAGCTTGCGACCCTGCTGATGGCCCAAGTTGCACGTCAATTGCCTGATCTTCGGTTTGAGTACACCCCTCTCCCCTGGACACGCTGCCTGAAGATGGCCGAGCGCGGCGATTTCGACGCGGTGTTGGCTGGAAGCTACTCCGCTGACCGCGCCAAGGACCTGACCTACCCGCAAAGAGCGGACGGTAGCGTGGACGCAAGCAAGCGCATGTTCAACCTCGGCTTTGCCGTGGTCCGTCGGGTTGGTAGCAAAGTCAACTGGACCGGCAGCCAGTTCAACCATCTGGATGCGCCAGTGGGCGCCCAGTTGGGCTACTCCATCGTCGAATACCTGCGCGCGCAGAACGTGGATGTGGATGTGGGCAGCTCGACCGTGATCAGCGGTTTGCGCAAGCTTAACGCGGGACGTATCGCAGCCATGGTGGTCAACCCGTTCAATTTTGAAGCCTTGCTGCATGAACCCGAATTTGAAGGCAAGCTGGAGATGGTGGTCGATCCCCTGATTCAGAACAAGCCTTACTACATAACCCTGGGCAACGGTTTTGTGGCGAGTCACCCTGAACTGGCACCCAGGCTCTGGAAAGCGGTGGAAACCGCGCGCCAGACAGCGGAAGTCGGTAACCTGTACGCCAAGTACCTGGGGCAGACACAATCCAGCCTGCGCCTGAAACCCTGATGGCCGAGCAGGAGATTTATTACGAGATGCTCTGGGACT
>DAOQRI010000326.1:0-4029 GCA_035355475.1 Rhodoferax sp.
AAGTCTCTCGGTGCTGGAGCAGAACTTTGATTTTGATCTGCTGACACCCCAGAAGCTGCTGGAGAAATATGTCAACCGCACCGTGAACATCGTCCGCACCAACCCGGCCACTGGCGCTGAGACCACCGAAACGGCGCAAGTACTGTCGGCCAACAACGGCGTCGTGCTCAAAATTGGCCAGCGTATCGAAACCGGCATGCCGGGGCGCATCGTCTATAGCGATGTGCCACCCAACCTGCGCGACCGCCCCACCCTGGTCATGTCCCTGGAAAACACGAGCGCTGCGCAGCAAAACGTCGAGCTGAGTTACCTGACCAGCGGCCTGGCCTGGAAGGCCGACTATGTGGTCGAGCTCAACGCCAGCGACGACAAGCTCGACATCTCGGGCTGGGTCACCCTCACCAACACCAGCGGCGCTACCTACCGCAACGCCAAGTTGCAGCTCGTGGCGGGTGATGTGAACCAGGTTGCGCCGGTGTTGCAAAACCGCATGGTTGCCATGGCAGCACCGGCCCCTGCAATGGCCAAGGTAGCCCGTGACATGAGCGAAGAATCCCTGTTCGAGTACCACCTCTACACCCTGGGCCGGCCCACCACCATTGCAGAGAACCAGACCAAGCAGGTGGCGCTGCTGTCGGCCTCCGGTGTACCGGCGCGCAAGGAATTGCTGCTCAAGGGCAACGACTACTACTACCAGAGCAGCTACGGCGAGCTGGGCCAGAAGATCAAGGTCGGCGTGTTCGTCGAATTTGACAACAAGGAAAGTGCGCACCTGGGTATGCCCTTGCCCAAGGGGATCATCCGCGTCTACAAGAAAGACGGTGCGGGCAATGCGCAGTTCATCGGCGAAGACCGGGTGGACCACACCCCCAAGAATGAGAAGGTGCGACTGAAGCTGGGCGATGCGTTTGACGTTACCGCTGACAAGAAACAGACCGACTTCAAGAAGCTGGGCGGCAGCGGCAAATACAACTACCAGTTCGAAAGCGGCTACGAAGTCGTCCTGAAGAACGCCAAGAAAGACGCTGTGCTGGTCACCGTGCAAGAGCCCATGCCCGGCGACTGGCAGATGCTCAGCGAAAGCCACCCCCACACCAAAGGCGCCAGCAACACCGCAGTCTGGAAGGTCAGCGTGCCCGCCGAAGGCAGCACCAAACTGGTTTACCGCAGCCTGGTGCGGTACTAAACCATAGTCACACGGGCCGGCGGAGCTGCATCTGGCGCGCTGAAACGGCGTTTGGCGCCGATTGGCGGGTGCCCCGTCGCAAAGCAGTTCTCCCCGGGTCGGAGGGCAGTCACAGTACAGCCATTCCCAACCGACCACCAGGAGATTTCACCATGTTGATGCAGATTTTGACCGGCACACCCAAATGGGTTTTTGCATTGTTCGTTGCCCTGTTGTGGCTGGGCATGCAGCAAATGTTGCCACGCAAGGTAGGCTTGAACCGTGCCACCCTGGCACCCGTGGCGATGACGCTGCTGTCGCTGTATGGCGTAACTTCTGCCTTTGGGGACCTGCCACTGGCCCTTTTGGGCTGGCTGGGTGGCGCTGCAATGGCCTTCACCGCCAGCATGCAGCTGCAAAACAACTCCAACGCCATTCGCTACGACGCTACCAACCGCCGCTTTCAGCTGCCCGGCAGCATCGTGCCCCTGACGTTGTTCATGGGCATCTTCTTCACCAAGTACGCAGTCGGTGTGAGCCTGAACATGCAGCCAGGCCTGGCACGCGAGATCGGGTTTGCGCTGCCCGTTAGCACGCTGTACGGTGTATTCAGTGGCGTACTGCTGGCACGCACTGCCCGGCTGTGGCGCATGGCGCTGCAACAGGCCCACGCGCTGCAGGCGATCTGATCACGCTCACCTAAAATCCCGACCACTATGGCAAACCACACCCCCATGACACCCGAAGAACTGGACCGCTTGGCCCGCAAGCGCGCGGGCGCCAAGCTGGGCTGGTACTTCCACGCTGCGGTTTATCTGGCCGTCAATCTGTTCTTGCTGGCCATGTCCGAATACGGCTGGGGCCAGCGCAGTTGGTCACTCAAACCCATGCTGGGCTGGGGACTGGGTCTGGTACTACACGGCATCTCGGTGTGGGTGCTTGGCCCCGGTGGTGATCTGCGCGAGCGCATGGTGCAGAAAGAGCGCGAGCGCCTGCAGCGTCAGCAAGACGGCCGCGGCCAGCCATGAAAATCGACTGGCTGGCCAAACTGCGCAGCGGTCTGCAAACCACGGCCTTCTGCCTCGCCATTGCCGGTATGCACTTCGCGTTCCGCCCTGACATCGCTTACGAAAACGCGCTGGTTTACTCGCTGTGCATTGGCCTGACGACCTGGTTGCTGATCGACTTCGGGGCGGAACTCTCACCCACCTCACGCGCCACCGGATGGCCCACTGGTCTGTGGGGCAAGTTGCTGCCGGTAGTCGGCATTGCGGCGGGCTACGCCATCGGCGTCACGCTGGCGGACAGCTGGTTTGGCTGGTCCAGCTGGGCGGGCGCGTCGCGTCGCCAGCTGTTCTTGTCGGCCCTGGTCTCGGCTGTCATCGGCACCGTCGTTACCTACTACTTCTACAGCCGGGGTCGCAGCGCGCACCTCGAGCAAAAAGTAAACGAAGCCACCCGACTGGCGACCGAGGCCCGACTCAAATTGCTGGAGGCCCAGCTGGAGCCCCACATGCTGTTCAACACGCTGGCCAACCTGCGCATGCTCATCGGCCTGGATGCCGCTCGCGCGCAGGCCATGCTGGACCACATCATTGCCTACCTGCGTGCCACCCTGAGTGCATCGCGCACCAGCAGCCACCCACTGCAGCGTGAGTTCGACCGCCTGCATGATTACCTCGAACTGATGACGGTGCGCATGGGGCCGCGCTTGCGCTACACACTGGACCTACCCGCCGAATTGGCACAACACCCGGTGCCCACGCTACTGCTGCAGCCGCTGGTGGAAAACAGCATTCAGCACGGGTTGGAGCCCAAAGTGGAAGGCGGCACACTCACCATCAGCGCCCACCGTGCGGGCGATACCATGGTGCTGGAGGTAGTCGATACCGGCCTGGGTTTTGATCCCACAGACCCGGCATTTACCCACCCCGCATCCATCGACAAAGGCTTTGGAGTGCAACAGATCCGCGAACGCCTGGCAGCGGTCTACGGCACCAAAGGTACTATCGAATTCATAGCTACTCACGCAAGCGGTACGAGGGCTACCATCCGTTTTCCCTATCAACCATGAGCCAAACCCCACCCACTGCCCTGATTGCCGAAGACGAACCCCTGCTGGCCCAGGCCCTGCAGGCCGAGCTGGCACGCGCCTGGCCCGCACTCAAGGTTGTGGCCAGCGTGGGCGATGGCGCTTCCGCTGTGCGCCTGGCGTTGGCATTGCAGCCTGATGTGCTGTTCTTTGATATCCGCATGCCGGGCATGAGTGGCCTGGAAGCGGCCGCCGAATTGGCCGAACAGTGGCCTGCGGGAGGCAAGGCGTTCCCGGCCCTGGTTTTTGTGACCGCTTACGACCAGTACGCTGTCCAGGCGTTTGAGGCCCAGGCAGTGGATTACCTGCTCAAGCCATTGCAATCAGCAAGGCTGCAAAAAACAATAGAAAAACTGCAGTTAGCCCTCGCCAAACCTGCGCAGAGCGCTATCAGTTTCGAAGCAACATTGCATCAGCTGCGGGGATTGCTTGGCGCAACGGAAACGGCCGGTGGTGGCGGTGGTGGCACTGCGCCACTTTCCGTCATCCAGGCCAGCGTGGGCAACAGCATCCGCATGGTGCCGGTCAGCGATGTGTTGTGTTTTGAAGCGGCCGACAAGTATGTGCGGGTACTGACCGCCGAGCGCGAGTATCTGATCCGCACCCCGCTCAAGGAGCTGCTGGACCAGTTGGATACCCAGGTGTTCTGGCAGATTCACCGCGGCACCGTGGTGCGGGCATTGGCCATTGAGTCCGTCACCCGGGACGAGGCCGGCAAGGTCACGCTGGCCGTACGCGGCTTGAAAGAAAAATTCGTCGTGAGCAGGCTGTA
>DAOQRI010000327.1:0-4019 GCA_035355475.1 Rhodoferax sp.
CCCCAAATGGTAGACGAGCTGGCATCTGGAGCGCAGACATGGGCGCTCTTCTTCATTGACGGCGACCATGTGTCGCCACATCCCCTGAATGACGCCATGGTTTGTGAGCGGCATGCGCAAGACGATGCCATGATTCTGTTTCATGACCTTGCCTCGCCCGATGTCGCGCAGGGGTTGAGCTATCTCGCTGGCGTGGGGTGGAACACCATGGTTTACAACACCATGCAGATCATGGGGGTTGCATGGCGCGGAAAGGTCGACCCGGTTGCACATATCCCCGATCCGAAAATCCCTTGGTCCGTTCCCGAACACCTTCGGCAGTTTGCGGTCAGTGGTGTATCGCAGGCTGAAGACTCCAGTGAATTTGGCCAATTGCTGGAAACCATTCGCCCCTACAGCGTATTGGGCACCGAGCGGCTGTTCTCTCTCTACCGGAGCGCCAAGTCGATTTGTCAACGTGATCTGCCGGGAAATTTTGTTGAATGTGGCTGCTTCAAAGGTGGTGCAGTGGCGCTACTGGCCAGTGTTGTCAAACGCTACAGTGTGCGGCCGCGTTGGGTATACGCCTTTGACACTTTTAGCGGAATGCCGCAGCCCGCCGAAATAGATCGACACAGCGGCATACCGGCCAATGAAACCGCCTTTGGTGCAGGGTCGCTGAAGGCGCCGCTCGACGAGTTTCTGGTGGTGATTTGCGAACGCATGGGCGTGATGGAGATTGTCAAGCCGATTCAAGGGCTGTTTGCCGATACCCTGCCGGCGTGCAAAGCGGAAATTGGCTCCATCGCATTGCTGCATGCCGACGCGGATTGGTATGCGTCCACCATGGAGATTTTTTCAAACCTCTACGGCGCTGTGACGGCGGGAGGCGTGGTGCAGATCGATGATTATGGCCATTGGGAAGGGTGCCGTCAGGCTGTTCACGATTTTGAATTGACCAGCGGCGAAGTGTTTGACCTCCAGAAAATCGACTACACGGGCGTGTGGTTCAAGAAAACCGCTAGCCAGTTAGCTTGAAGTTCCCAGGGAACCCAGTATCGGCAAGTCTTGCGGGACTGCAGTGTGCTCGCAATCTTTCCAGGGAAGTACGCTGCATCCACAGTGCACCGCCGCAACCACCGATGTGGTGATGATCCCAGCGGATCGCTTGATCTGACGGGTTTCAGCCGGTAGCGTTGGTTGAGCGTCGGTACTAGCTAAACCCGAAGTTGCGGCTTCCAAATTGGGAATCCAGCGCAGGAATGGTGTGAGGTCTGCAACATCGACGATGTACCAGAGCTTCTTCGTGGAGTCCCAACGTGCGCCCAGTGCCTTGGCGGCATCCTTCTCAGCGAACGGGGTGACTAAATTGATTCTCATGGGACCAATTATTCTGGACTCGCGGCAGGGCGATTTAGACCTTCTTTTTGACCTTGGCAGGCACTTTGGGTAAGTCTGTTGCAGCCGGCGGCTTGGTGTCAGGTCTGGCATTAATGATTGAGTCTTCTTTCAATACGTCCTCAAACTCGGTCAGCTCTTGCGCGATGGTTGCATATTTCTTGGACTTGGCTTTGTTGTCGATCCATTGGAGAGTGGCTGCTTCCAGGTCTTCCTTGAAATGCGCGAAAGCTGAGTCCTTGATGGCCTTGGTTGCTGTCTCAGAAGACCAGAGCTCGATCAGATCGGACAGGCCGTTGTCAAAATCATCGAACGTTTCGAGGTGAATCCACTGTCCGCTTTTGTCAAACATTTCATTTTCCTGTCATTCTGTAATTTTTAGTTTAGCGGAGCCATACGTTGGACCACCCTATAAAGCAAAGCCTCAGTAGGTCTTGCGAAACTGGTCGTGGCAGGTCTTGCAGGTGGACTGCACATCGTTAACCGCAGTGCGGATAATTTCCAGATTGCCGCCATCGGCCGCCTTCACGAGTTGGCCCACTTTGACCAGAAAGGCGTCCTGCGCCTGCTTGAATTCTGCGGCCTTTGCCCATACCGCCGGGGACGCTCGGGTGGGCTGGTAATTGCTGTCCGGGGTGAAATAGCCCCAGGGTTGGGCTGCCAGCTTTTCCAGCGCCAGTACGTTGGCCTTGAATTCAACAGGGTTGTAGACCTTGCGATCACGGGCAACCATGCCCATGGGCTCCAGTGTGCGTGTAAATTGCTTGAACAACGCCTGGCGCTTCGTGACGGGTTGATCGGGGTGGGTGTCTGGTGCTTCGCTACAGGCCACCAGTAAAAGTAGGGCGGTTATGGCCACCAGAGAAAGCGATTTTGATAGGGGCATGGGCTTATTCAGGAAGAGGGTCACGGTGCCGGGCGATGCAACGCTGAACCAATGCAAAAGAGTTAGCCGCTAACTGGCAGTTCGAGTCCATCGGCAATACCTAATGCCCATTCTTGCCACTGCTCAGCATCATTTCGGTTGGCGTCTGACGCCAGAATCGACAAGTTGCCCATAGTTGCGGCGACCATGCCGCGGATGTGCTCTGCTATCTGGCGTTCATTGGCTTCGTCGCTCAGTGCCGCTATCTGTTTGGTGTTTTCTTGTATGAGAACGGCGGGGGAGAATGTGGCGATTTGCATTAATAGGCTCCGATCTATTGCGGATTGAGTCGAGAGCTTCTTGTTACTGGTCTGTTAACGTTGTTGAGCATTCCACAAACGGTAACCATACGGCAACGGCGATAACCGAAATCACCAAATGAAAAACCCCTGCTACCGATTTAGTAGCAGGGGTTCCAGTAGCCATAAGGCTTTTATTGGCTCCTCGACCTGGGCTCGAACCAGGGACCTACGGATTAACAGCACAGTCTAGGACACCGCTAGACGCAAATGTACACGAAATGACACCACTACCGACAACAAATATAAGCGGTGTTTTTAAAGGTAGATTCCCGAAAAATCGGGTATGTAAATACCCAGAAAACGGGCATCTATGGGAAAAACCCTCAGATCGACTACCTCCTCAATTTTGAGGAGACTGGCTCGCCGTGGCTTGACAAGGGTCAGCGATCACCGAACAGTGCCCAAAAGAAAACCCCGACAAGGTTTAGCTTGCCGGGGTTTTACAACTCCCACCACTAACAATTTCTTTCACTTAATTCGGGACATTGCCCTCAAATACTGCGCTGCAGAGGCTGCTTTGCGTTGCTGGTCATGCATTGCGAGCAGTTCACGCAAAGTGCCAAAGTCGAGGGTCGTCGAGCGCAGTATCTCGGCACATAGTGGCAGGACCTCTGGGCCAATACCGTCGCGGCCCAACTCCCTGGCAACCTTGACCATGAACTCAATTCGCCGAATGTCATGGAGGCTTCCACTTGCAGATTCAAACGCACTCAACGCCATCAATTCAGCGATGGCCGTTTCCTCCAGGTGTGCCTGGTGGTCAGACTGCATAACCGCCCATCGCACCGGGTTCGCCAATGGGTTGTAGCGGGTTTGCCTCGGTTTGTGCCTTTTTGTACCCATCGATCAGGCGCGGCTAGACTCAAGCACTGAGAAGGTCTTTGTAGGCTGCGAATGCGCCGATATTGCGTACGGCAACACCGACCTCGGCGCGGCAGGTAAGGCGAATTTTTCCATCCTTCGCAGCGGTCACACGATCAACCATGATGTCGACCGCCAGCGGACCCCAAAAGCCAACAACAACTTCCGAAATGTCGCCGAATATCAGTGGCGAACAGACACCAACACTGGTTCCCTTGGTAAGGTTATCTGGCACTTGCGAACTGGTGCGCAATGGTTGTCCCATCACTGAGTTGGCATCACTGCTGACGATAAAGTCAAGACCGGCTGCGCGTTGCGTCATGCGCAACTTTTTCCTGATTGCAGGACTTGTTATGAATGCCGAATTGCGCATGGCTCCCACTCGGCTGCTCACTTGGTACTCGGCCTCTACGAGGTGTGACCAGTTTGGAGCCAATCCGTTGGCGCCTGCGCTCAATACCTGAAGGCCAGCATTATTCATTAGCCCCGTCGGTGCGTTACCTCCTGCACCGTTTAGCGCAGCCGCATCAATTGCGCGCATGGTTTGCCGCAGA